>CALBMW010000825.1 GCA_937896275.1 uncultured Myxococcales bacterium | reverse complement strand
CGCCGCGGCGCGCGCCGGGCCGCCCAAGTCGCGGCGCAGCGCTCGCAACCGGCGTCGCAGCGCCGGCCGCGGGTTCGGGTTCGTGGTCACAACACCCGTCGCGCGGCGTGCCCATCGGGCCGCCGCTGCTCAGTCGGCGCCCAGCCCCGATCGGCGGCTCCGCTTGAGCTCGTCCAGCGTGGTCAGCATCTTGTCGGCACGCCACTGCACGTCACGGCGGAGGCGCGCCACTTCGTCCTCGGACTTCTTGAGCTCGTCGGCCAGGGCCAAGGCGGCCAGCAGTACGGAGCCGATCGGCCCCGCCCCCTGACCACCCGCCGACAGGATTCGGTCGTCCACGAGCCGCGCCAGCACCTGCACATAGTCAGCGTCCGCGGCCGACCGCACCGTCAGGTGATGGCCGGCGATGTACAGTGCGTGCGTCGTCACGATCATGCTCGTCGAGAAGTCGGAGGCGCGGGGAGCCTAGCCCGCGGCGCGCCGGACTGTCAACGCAGAAACCCTGAAATCTCGGGTGCTTCGCGGTTTGCGGCGGCCAGGCGCCGGGGGGCGGGTCGACACTTGGGTTGACACCGGCGGCACGCTCGGATACACCGTGCCCGCCGTCGGTGCGGTGGGCTGTTAGCTCAATTGGCAGAGCAGCGGACTTTTAATCCGACGGTTCTGGGTTCGAGTCCCAGACGGCCCATGTTCCTTTGTCCCCATCGTCTAGTCTGGCCCAGGACACCGGCCTTTCAAGCCGGCGACGCGGGTTCAAATCCCGCTGGGGACGCCTTCCTCCGCGCCGCGCGGTCGCTCGAGGCGAGGGCCGGTTCGTCCGGTCCCTCGCCGCCCATTCGGCGACCGCACGTCACACCTCGAGCAGCATGCGCACGGGCGCCTCGACGCAGGCCTTCACCCGACGCAGGAAGGACACCGCCTCGCGACCGTCCACGAGGCGGTGATCGTAGGTCAGCGCGAGGTACATCATGGGTCGGATGACGACCTCGCCGTCGACCGCGATGGGGCGATCCTGGATGCCGTGCATCCCCAGGATGCCGCTCTGGGGCGGGTTGATGATCGGCGTCGAGAGCAGCGACCCATAGACGCCGCCGTTGGTGATGCTGAAGGTTCCGCCCACCAGCTCATCGAGCTTCAACTTGTTGGCCTTCGCCCGCCGCCCGAGGTCGTTGATGGCCTGCTCGATCTGGGAGAAGCTCAGGCTCTCGGCGTTGCGCAGCACGGGCACCACCAGCCCGCGCCCGCCGCCGATCGCCACCCCGATGTCGCAGTAGTCGTGGTAGACGATGTCGTCGCCGTCGACGCGCCCGTTGAGGGCCGGAAACTGCCCCAGGGCGTCCACCACCGCCTTCACGAAGAAGGACATGAAGCCCAGCTTGACGTCGTAGCGCGCCGTGAAGTCCGGCTGGTGCTCACGGCGGAGCGCCATGACCGCCGACATGTCCACCTCGTTGAAGGTGGTCAGCAGGGCCGCGCTCTGCTGGGCCAGGACGAGCCGCTTGGCCACCGTCTTGCGCAGCGGGCTCATGCGCACCCGCTCCTCGCCGCGCGAGCCGCGGGGGGCGGCGGGCGTGGCGGTCTCGGGGGGCGCGGGTCGCGCCTCCGCGTGCCTCAGCACGTCGTCCTTCAGCAGGCGTCCGGCGGGCCCGCTGCCCTGGACCTCGTCGGCCGCCAGACCATGCGCTGCGAGCGCCCGTCGCGCGGCGGGCGTCACCCGGGCCGGCCCGTCAGCCTTCGCCGGGGTCGGCGGGACCACCGTGTCCGGGGTATCGAACGCCGGATCCTTCGCCGCCGCCGCGACGCCATCGCCCGCGGGGGCGGCGGCCTCGGCGATGACGCCGATCACGTCGCCGACGGACGCAGTCGATCCGCTCGCCTTGACGATCTTCTCCAGGTAGCCGGACACGGGCGCCGGCACCTCCATGTTCACCTTGTCGCTCTCGACGATCACGACGACCTCGTCCTCGGCGACGAACTCGCCCTCGGACTTCAGCCACTCACCGATCGCGACCTCGGTGATCGACTCACCGACGGGGGGCACTCTCAGCTCCACGGCCATGCGGGCGGGCTCCTCTCGACTCGTGAATGCAGGGGCGTCAGGCGCTCAGCTCGAAGGCCTGCTCGATGAGCAACTCCTGCTCCATGCTGTGGCTCGCCATCGAGCCGGTCGCGGGGCTGGCGCTCGGCTGCCGCGCCACCACGCTCAGTGGACGGCCGAGCATCGAGTCGCCGAAGGCGTAGCGCAGGTAGGGCCAGCCTCCCATGTTGGCCGGCTCCTCCTGCACCCAGACCACGGGCACCTGCTCGGAGAAGACGCCAAGATGGTCGCGCAGCTCGCCGCGCCGCAGGGGATAGAGCTGCTCGAGCCGCAGGATGGCCACGTGATCGGCGCCGAGGATCTCGCGGGCGCGCGCCAGCTCGTAATACACCTTGCCGCTGCACATCAGCACTCGGCGCGTCTGCTCGCTCGGAGCGCCCGCGACGTCGCCGAGGATGCGGTGGAAGCCCCCAGTCGTGAAGTCGGTCAAGGGCGAGACCGCCTCGGGGAGCCGCAGCAGGCTCTTCGGGGTCATGATCACCAACGGCTTGCGCACCGGGCGGTGAACCTGGCGGCGCAGGCAGTGAAAGAGTTGGGCGGGCGTCGTCAGGTTGCACACCTGGAGGTTGTCCTCCGCCGACAGGGCGAGGAACCGCTCGAGGCGCCCGCTGGAGTGCTCGGGACCCTGCCCCTCGAAGCCGTGGGGCAGCAACAAGACGAGCCCGCTGAGGCGGGTCCACTTGTCCTCACCGCTGGCGATGAATTGATCGATGATCACCTGGGCGCTGTTGACGAAGTCGCCGAACTGCGCCTCCCACAGCACCAGACCGTCGGGCCAGTCGAGGCTGTAGCCATACTCGAAGCCCAGCACGCCGGTCTCGGACAGCGGGCTGTCGAGGGGCTCGAAGAAGCCCTGCTCGCCGCCCAGATGGTTCAGCGGGAGGTAGCGCTCCCCGGTCTGGTAGTCGTGCAGCACGGCGTGGCGGTGGCTGAAGGTGCCGCGCCCGCTGTCCTGGCCGCTGAGGCGCACGCGCTTGCCGTCGGCCAGCAGGCTCGCGAAGGCGAGGGCCTCGCCGCCGCCCCAGTCCAACGAACGCTCGCCTCGAGCCATCGCGGCGCGGGTCTCGAGCAGCCGCTCGATCTTGGGGTGGGGTGTGAAGGTCTCGGGCAGCCGCGTCTGGGCCAGCATCAGCGCCGTGGCGCGCTCGGCGGGGATGGCGGTGTCGACGTCCGGCGCGGCCTCGTCGCTGCCCCCGAGGTAGCCCGTCCACAGCCCGCGCCCGAAGTCCTTCTGATAGACGTAGGAGCGCGAGGTGGCCTCCGACAACGCGGCGTCCAGGCGCGCGCGCCGCTGCACCACGATCCGGTCACCCTCTTCGCGCGTGACCTCGCCGAGCTTCAGAAGGTTCTCGAGGTAGGCCTCACGCACCGACCGGCGCTTGCGGATCGCCTGGTACATGAGCGGCTGGGTGTAGGCGGGATCGTCGCTCTCGTTGTGGCCGTAGCGCCGGAAGCACCACATCTCGATGAACACGTCCCGGCGGAACCTGGCCCTGAAGTCCATCCCCAGCCGCACGGCCTGGGCCACGGCCTCCGGGTGCTCGCCGTTCACGTGCAGGACAGGCGCCTGCAGCATGCGCGCGACGTCGGTCGCATAAGACGTGGAGCGCGCCGACTCGGGCGGCGTCGTGAAGCCAATCTGGTTGTTGACGATGACGTGCAGCGTGCCGCCCACGTTGTAGCCCGCCAACTCGCTCATGTTGAGCGTCTCTTGCACCACGCCCTGACCCGCGAAGGCCGCGTCGCCGTGGATGAGGATGGGCAGCACACAGCGGCGCTCCACGTCCTCGAGTCGATCCTGCTTGGCGCGCACGCGCCCCACCAGCACGGGATCGACGAACTCGAGGTGGCTAGGGTTGAAGCACAGGGACAGGTGCAGCGCGTGACCCGCCGATGTGGCGTGGTCCGAGCTGTAGCCCATGTGGTACTTCACGTCACCGCCGCCGAAGTACAGATCGGGATCGGCGTCGGCGAACTCCCGGAAGATCTGCGCGGGTTCCTTGCCCAGGATGTTGGCCAGCACGTTGAGTCGCCCGCGGTGGGCCATCGCGATGACCACCTCGGCGACGCCCAGCTCGCCGGCTGCCTCGAGCGCCAGGTCGAGCAGGGGGATCAGGCTCTCGCCGCCCTCGAGCGAAAAGCGCTTCGCGCCCAGGAACTTGCGGTGGATGAACTGCTCGAAGATCTCTGCATCGATGAGCTTGGTCAGCACCCTGAGCTGCGCCGCCCGGGGCATCTCGAGGTGGTTCTGCGTCCCCTCCATCCGGCCCTGAAGCCAGCCCTTCACCTCGAGGTCGTCGATGTGCATGAACTGCACGCCGATCGGGCCGCAGTAGGTGCGCCGCAGGCGGTCGAGGATGGCGCCGAGGGTCAGCACGGGTGGACCGCTGAGCGTGCGGGCGGAGAACTCGTCGGCCAGATCGGCCTCGCACAGCCCATAGTGAGCGAGCTCGAGCTCCGGGTGGACGGCGCGCGGCAGTCCGAGGGGGTCGAGATCGGCGACCATGTGACCGCGCACGCGGTAGGCGCGCACGATCTGGTCGACGAGGTCCTGACGCGCCGCGAAGTCCATGCCGGGCGAGCGAAGCGCGGGACCGGGCGGCGCGGCGGCGTCGAAGATCGAACGCGGCGCGAAGGACGGACCACGCAG
>CALBMW010000824.1 GCA_937896275.1 uncultured Myxococcales bacterium | reverse complement strand
CGCCGGCCGTGGCGCTGGGGCTGGTGGCGGCGCCGGACGTGGGGTCCTGGCGGTTTGCCCACGACCGCGTGCACGAGGCGGCCCGCGCGCTGCTCGACGACGCGGCCCGCCGGCCGGTGCACCGCGTGCTCGCGCGGGCGCTCTCGGACGCCCCAGAGGCCGATCCACGCCTCTTCGACGCGGCCGAGCACTATGCCGCGGCCGGCGACGAGGTCACCGACGTGGCCGAGCGCGCCCGCGCGGCGACCTTGTGCCTCGCGGCGGGTCAGCGCGCGCGCGACGCCGGCGCCTTCGACGTGGCGCGGACCCACCTGCAGGCTGGCCTGGACTTCGCGGCGCCCGAGGCCTGGCGCGACGATTACGCGCTGATGCGCGATCTGCACGTCGGGCTGGCAGAGGTCGCGGCCGCCGCCGGCGACTCGGGCGCCGCCTTCGATCTGGGCCGCGCGGTGCTCGATCACGCCGCCACGGTCCTCGACCGGGTGCGCATCCACGAGCTGCGCATCGATCTCTACGAGGCGCGCCTGGAGCACGGCGCCGCCATCGACGAAGCCTTGGAAGTCCTCGAGTTGCTTGGTGTCTCCGTGGACGTGCCGCCGGACGAGGCCACCCTCATGGGGCGGGTTCAGGCCATGGTGGGGCGCCTCTTCGCGGTGGGACCCGAGGCGCTGGCCGAGCTGCCCGAGGCCACCGATCCGCAGGTGCGCGCGGCGTCGCGCATCCTCAACTCGCTGTACTCGACGACCAACATCGGGCGGCCGACGATGCTGGTCCCGGTGCTGCTGCGGGCCCTCGAGCTGGTGCTCGATCACGGGCTCACGCCCCACGCCGTGGCGGGCTTCACCCAACTCGGCGCGGTGCTCTGCTCGGTGGGGGCCTTCGAGCCGGGCTACGTGTTCGGCGTGCTGGGCGAGCGTCTGCGCGATCGCTGGCCACCCACCGGCGCGGCGACCGTGGTGCAGGTGCAGTTCCCCGCCTTCGTGCAGCACTGGAAGGAGCCCGTCCGCGCCGTGGTGGACGCGCTCGAGCGGGCCGCGGCCGCCAGCCTGGAGCAGGGCAACCCCGCGTCCTACGGCTTCTGCGCCAACCAGCTCCTCGTGCATCAGGTCCTGTCGGGATCGCCGCTGCCTGCCTGTGACGCGCGCTACGAGAACCTTGCGCCGCGCATGCGCCAGGCCCAGCAGCACGCGACCTTGGCGATCGTCGAGGCCTGGGGACAGCTCGTGGCGTGCCTGCGCGGTGAGGCCGATGATCCCGCCGCGCTGAGCGGGGCCCGCTGCGACTACGACGCCTTCATGGCGCGCTTCGAGGAGGCCGACCTCTTCCTGGGCCTGGGCCTGATCAACGCGGCGCAGGTCGTGTTGGCCGGCATCATGCGCGACACCGATCGGGTACTGCGGCTGGCCGATCTCGGGCCGCGCGAGCCTCTGTTCCTCGTGCCGCCCACCTCGGCCTTCTTCATGATGGGCGTGCGCGGGTGGTACCGCGCCCTCGCACACCTGGACCGCTGCCGTGGCGCCGAGGCCGACCCGGTCGGGGCCGTGGCCGCCACCGAGGCCGACCACGGACGCCTGAAGGCGTGGACCGCCCAGGCGCCCCACAACCATGCCCACCGGGTGACGCTGCTCGAGGCCGAGATCGCGCGGGTACAGGGCCACTGTGGCGAGGCCACGCGCGCCTACGAGCAGGCCGCGAACGAGGCGCGAGCCAACGGCTTCGTGCAGGACGAGGC
>CALBMW010000823.1 GCA_937896275.1 uncultured Myxococcales bacterium | reverse complement strand
ACCGCCTCGAGCGCGAGCGGGGGTGGGTCACGGTCGGGCCGGAGGAGAACCCCGGGGTGTACTGGGGCGAGGTCGGTCTGCGCGCAGCTCTCGCGTGCGCCACCGTTCATGGCATCTACCTGAAGGCGGGGACGATCACCCTCACCTCCGCGCTGTCGATCCCCGCGGACATGGAGCTCCACTTCGAGGGCGGGGCGATTCTCGACGCGGACACTTACGGCGTCGTGGTGAACGCGCGTGCCAAGCTCCGCCACGGCACCATCCAAGGCCACCGCGCGGACGGCGCCGTGCTGACGCTGCAGGGGGCCGACATCAATCTGGTCCACATCACCGTCGAGGACGACCTCCCCGGCACGGGCGTGGCCTACCCCCTGGTGTACGGGCCGGCTGGCGTGGCGGGCCTCCACCTCGAGCGGTGCAACATCGTCGCCGGTGCTCGCAAGGCATTCGAGATCAAGCCCACTGCCTCGGTGACGCCCGGGGTGGGTATGGGGGGGCGCGTCGGCATCTCGCTGCAGGGCTGCTACGTCCGCAGCGAGGCCGAGCTCGCGGTCAAGATCCTTGGCTTCAGCATCTCCATCGCGAACAGCACGATCGTCGGTCGCCTCGGCGCCGTCTTCGTCGATGGCGAGGGGCACGCCGCGACGCAGGGCTCCCGCCCGACGATCGCCGACGGGGTCTCGCTCCACGACAACGTCCTCGTCGGCCTCTGCGGGGCAGACGGCACCACGCTCCCCTACGTGCTCCGCGCGCGCAATGCCACGCTGCTGGGCAGCGGCAACCAAGTCGAGCTCGCCTACGCCACCGCGGACATCACCCCCGTCCTGCCCCCGGCGACGGTGCTGATCGACACCGTGAACGGCAAGACGGGCGAGATCCTTTGGGAAGGCAACCTAGTGCGCGCGGGGTGGGTTGGCATCCTCTACCTCGGTGCCGACGCTGCCCGCGCGCGCCTCGCCGCCAACACCGTCGTGCCCTTCAACGACAGTTCGGCGATCGGCATCGAGGTCATCAGCACCAACCCCGTTCAGGCGGTGGAGGTCTGCGATAACCTCGTGATGGCGCGCGCGCCGTACATCCCGGTGAACGTGGGCGAGCCCACGATCGGCATCCAGGTGTCCGGCTTCGCTCGTGTGTTCCGCAACACCATCGACTTCGCCGGCTACGGGATCGATCTGCTCGGCGGCACGACGCGGCAGCAGGTTGTCGGCGAGAACCTCATCACCTCTTGCCTGACGGGCATCCGGGTGGCCACACCCGTGGTGCAGGCCGCGCTGAAGGGCAACGCCTGCCACGCCTGCACCATCGGGGTTCACGTCCTCGTCGGCGTCGGCGTAGTCGACGTGGACGGGCTGATCTGCCGCGACATCGTCACCAACGGCGTGAAGGTCGACCGCGCCCTCGAAGGGGGGAACGGCGTCACCGTGCGGGGGGCGGATCTCCACGGGTCGGCCACTGCCACCTACGGCCTCATCGGAGTCGACCTGCTGCAGCAGTCGAAGTTCAACGGGATCTTCATCGCTCCGATCCTGCTGACCAGCGACATGCGCGTCGAAGCCACCCGCTTCGCCGGCGTCGCGACAGCGCTGGCCGAGGCCGGGTCGGTGCCGCCGCCGCGACTGACGTTCTGGGACTGTGACTCCAATGCGACCCTGCAGAGCGCGGTCTCCCTCGAGCGCGTGGTGGCCCGCCGATCCACGTTCCGATCCGTTGGTGCCGCCGCGCTTCACGCCCCCAACAACTTCGGTACTGGTCTTCTTGACCTGGAGGACTGCACCTTCTACCTCGACGGCGCCGCGGCTGTGACCAGCACCAACGCCCGCGTCAAGATGAAGGGCTGTTGGCTTGGCCGCGAGGATGGAGGCGACTACACTCATAGGGCAGCAGACCTCCGCGGCGGCGTGCTGCCCATTCAGGTCGACGACTGCGAGTTCGACGGCGGCAACAGCTCGATGCTCTACGTGGTGGCCGATGATGCCGACGTGCGGCGCTGCCGCTTCACGTCGCGGCGGTCCCAGAACCTGCCCTCGACTTTCGCGCCGGAGGACCGCGCGCTCTACGTCGAGCTCTCGGCGAAGGGGACTGCGGCCCGCATCCACGTCGATGCCTGCACCCTGATCGGAAGCGGCTTGTCCGCGTACGGGGGGGACATTGACACGAAGATCCTCGTGACCGGCTGCACCTTCCAGAAGGGGACCGGCATCTGGGGGCGCGGCAGGGTGCTCATCGACAACAACTTGATCGAGATCGCGGGGACCCTGCTCATCGCCCCGCCGAACGTCATTGACACCTCGCCCATCTACCTCGGAGACGCGAACCCCGAGTCCGAGGACGATGACAACGAGAGCCGCGCCAACGAGATCGAAGCCGCTGTGAGCGCGAACCCGATCATCAGCAACAACAAGATCCCGTGGGCCGGCGCGCAGGGCATCGACTGGGAGGCGGACGCGACGCACGGACGCTCCGCGGCGATCGTGATCACCTCGGCCACCAACCCGGTGGTGGAGAGGAACAACATCGGTGTCGGCAACGAGTCGCAGAGCGACACCCCCGACCCGTGGACGGCGATCCTCCTCGGGTACATCGGGCAGGTAACCCAACCGGAGCCTGGTTGGCGAGTGGGGGTACACGGTGCGATCGTGCGCGACAACCAGATGGG
>CALBMW010000822.1 GCA_937896275.1 uncultured Myxococcales bacterium | reverse complement strand
GGCGCTGGCGGCCGCGACCGGCGATCCCGAGCTGGCCGAGCTGGCCGCGCGCGCTCCGCCGGCGGCCGGCGCACCCGCTGTGGTGCTGCGAGACGAACGGTACGTGAGGGTCGACGCGCGCGGCGTCGCGAGCGTTCGTCACGTCCGGACCGTCCTGGTGCGCCACGCGGTCGCGGTCGACCGCTTCGCCCACGTACGGGTGCCCTTCGACGTGGCCCACCCGCCGCGCGTGGTGCGCGCGCGCACGCTGACGCCCGACGGCCTCGAGCGGGTGGTCGAGGACACGGCGGGCGACGTCCTCGATCCCTACGAGGGCACGGCCCTGCGCGGGGACGCCCGGCTGCTGGTGCTGACCTTCCCGCGGGTCGAGGCGGGGGCCATCGTGGACTCGGAGATCGTGACCGAGCGCCCCCACCCCGACGTGCGCGGGCCCTGGTGGGACGCCTACGTCCTGGGGAACGCCGAGCCCACGGTGCGCGGGCGCTACGTGCTGGATCTGCCGGCCGGGGCGACCCCGGAGATCGCGACGCGAGGCCTCGGCCCGCCGCGCGAAGAGCACATCGCAGGTCGTCGCGTGCTGACTTGGGAGGTGCTCGACGCGCCCGGCTTCAGCCCGGGTCTCACCGACCTGGGCCCGGTGCCCGCCGTGCAGGTCACCAGCCTGCATGACTGGTCCGAGGTGGATGCCTGGTACGACGGCCTCTTCGCGCCCCAAGCTCGGGTCACGCCCACCCTGGCCGCCCGCGCCCGCGCGCTCACGAGCGGCCTGCCCGATCGGCGGGCGCGCGTCGCCGCGATCTACGCCCTGGTCGAGCGCTCGGTGCGCTACCTGGGCCTCGAGTTCGGCATCGGCGCATACCAGCCGCGGCCCGCCGACGCGACGCTCGGCCAGGCCCGGGGTGACTGCAAGGACATGACCGCGCTGATGGTGGCGCTGCTGGCGGCGGTCGGCATCGAGGCCCACCCCGCGCTCATCCGGCCACGGGACCAGGGGGGCTTCGAAGCGGCGCACCCCTCACCGGGCCAGTTCAGCCACGTCCTGCTGTATGTACCTGATCCACAAGGTGCTTTATGGCTGGACGCCACCTCGGGCATGGGCACGCTGGGGGCCGTGCCGGCCGTCCTGCGGGGGCGCGAGGCCTTCGTCGTGGACGGGCGCGGCGGCGCCATGCGGCGGGTGCCCACGGGCAAACCCGAGGCACACGTGATGCGCGAGGACGTCACCTACGACCTCACCGCGACCGGCGGTGGGCGGTTGACCGTCGGGCTGACGCTGACGGGCGATCTGGCGGGCGGGGCGCGCCAAGGCCTCATCGGGCTCGACGACGTGGGGCGGCGCGCGCTGCTGTCGGCGCCCGGCTACTTGCTCGGGGACGAGCGGCTGCCCGACGGGGTGTCGGCGCACGGCGTGGACGATCCCCTCGCGCCGTTGAGGCTGGAGGCGCACCAGGAGAGCCCCGATCTCGTCGCGCTGCGGATGGACGGAGCGCTCGTCGTGCCCCTCGATCTGGCGCTGTTCACGCGGGGGCCCCTCAACGCGCTGGGATCCGCCGCGCACCTGGCCACGCCGCGCATCTTCGAGCGGCGCCTGGTGCTCCGCCCGCCACCGGGCTATCGCATCGACTGGGCCCCCATCCGCCAGCGCTTCGAGAGCGGCCCCGTGCGCTTCACGCTCGACGAGCGGCGGACCCCCGACGGCACCGAGATCATCTCCCGCATGCGCATCGCCGAGGGGCGGGCCCCGGGCGTTGACGACGCGGCGCTCGCGACGGTGGCCCAGGAGGTGCGGGGCATGCTGGAGGCGAAGCTCGTGATGCGCCCCGGCCCCCGGTTCGACGCGGTGGCGCTGCTGGTGGCCGTCGCCGTGGAGCGCCCCGATGACGCCCAGGTCCACATGCTCCTCGGACAGACGCTGCTCGACGCGGGTCGCGCGGACGAGGCGGTGGCGGCGCTCGAGCGCGCGATGATGTTGAGGCATGACGATCCAGGCATCCAGTCGCTGCTGCTCGCGGCGGTGCTCCGTACGGGCGACCTGTCCCGCGCCGAAGCACCCCTGCGCAGCTTGGCGGCGCGGGCTGACGCGCCACCTGAGGTGTTCGGATCGCTGGCCGCGGTCCTGCGCGACGCGGGGCGCGCGGCCGAAGCGATCGAGGTGCTGCGGAGCGGGCGAGCACGGCACCCCGACGATCGCGGCCTGGCGCTGCGGCTGGCAGCGGCCCTGTCCGATGCGGGTGAGCGGAACGAGGCCTTGGGGCTGACGGACGATCTCGTCGCGGGCGACGCGACCGATGGCGCGGCGCAGTCGCTGCTCGGCGATCTGCAGGCCGCCCGCGGCGATCATGCCGCCGCGCTGGCGGCCTACCGCGCAGCGCTGGCGACGCGGCCCGATGATCCACGGGTGCTGAACAACCTGGCGTGGACGCTGCGAGACGTGCCCGGCGCGGAAGATGAAGCGCTCGCGCTCGCCGCGCGGGCCGTCGCCCTCGACGCCGCGAGCGACTCTGCCTGGGACACGCTGGCCGAGCTGCGCTGGCGCCACGGCGACCGGGACGGTGCGCTCGCGGCGATCGACCGCGCGCTGGCCCTCGAGCCGTCGCGCAGAGCGTTCTACGAGGCGCGGCGGACGCGCTTCGTCACCGAAACAGCCCCCTGAGCCCGGCCCAGCCGAGCGCGAGCGCGAGCAGCGTGGCGGGCGCCCAGGCCGCCAGCCAAGGCGCGAGCAGGCCAGCCCGCGCGGTGAGTTCGCCGGTTCGCAAGATCCAGTAGGCGACGGCCACGGCGGCGCCCGCCCCCAGCACCGCGCGGGCCGCCCCGAAGCGGGC
>CALBMW010000821.1 GCA_937896275.1 uncultured Myxococcales bacterium | reverse complement strand
GTGGAGGCGGTTCGAAGGGCCTATCCTCTCACAGCCGATGGACGGCATGGGCCGCACGCCGTGAGGTGACCGAATGCCGGGATTCCCGTCCGCCTACGACCCCGATTCCCTCGATCGCCGCAATCCCGCGTTCATCGAACGAGCGATGCCCACCCTGGAATGGTTCAACGCGCGCTACTTCCGGCTGAGGCACGAGCCCGGCGGCCCGCTCCCCGCCGGGCCGGTCGTCTTCGTCGGGAACCACAATGGCGGCATCATGGGGCCGGACCTGGCGTGTACGCTCGCGGTGCTTTGGCGCACGCTGGGGCCGGCCAGTCCGCTCTATGCGTTGGCGCACGACTTCGCGATGAGGCAGCTGACCCCCCTCGGCCGGGTGCTGCAACAGGTCGGTGCCATCCGGGCCAGCCGCGCGAACGCGGAGCGGGTGCTCGGACGCGGCGGCCAGATCCTGGTCTATCCAGGCGGCGACCTCGACGCGTACCGGAGCTTCAAGCGGCGCAATGAGATCTGCATCCTCCCGCGCGATGGCTTCGCCCGACTGGCGCGCGACACGGGGGCGCCGATCGTCCCGATCGTGGCGGAGGGAGCGCACCGGAGCGCCTACATCTTCAGCGAGGGCGAGCGCGTCGCCAGGCTCCTGCGGCTGCAGCGCTGGGCACGGCTGGAGCGCTTTCCGCTCGCGGCGGCGCTCCCGTGGGGACTCGCGGCGGGCCCGTGGCTGCCCTATATGCCGCTGCCCTTCCCGATTCAGCTGCGGACCCTCCCGGCCGTACGGGTCTCGAAGGACGAGGACCCGACCGCGGCGGCCACCGCCATCCAGGCCAGCATGCAGCGGGCGCTCGACGAGATGGCCTCTTGATCGGCGCCGGATCGAAGGGGCTCGCGCAGATCGCGGAAGGCGTGCACCTGGCCTACGAGGTGCGGGGCCCGACGGGCCGAGGCGCGTCGGACACCGCCGACCTGCCGCTGTTGCTCAATCGCCCCCTCGGCGGCTCCATGGCGTTGTGGGGCGACTTCGCGGGGCGGCTCGCGACCGTTCATCGGGTGATCGAGTTCGATCCCCGCGGCGTCGGCGCTTCGAGCGACGTGCCCGTGCTTCACTCCACCCGCGACATGGCGAGGGACGCGGTCTCGCTGCTGGACGTCCTGGGCATCGAACGCGCGCACGTGCTTCACCGCCAACCCCAGAACGATCCCCCCGGTCGCGTCGATCCGATCCACCCTGCCGCCCCGAAGTGGCCGTTATTCCGGGCGATCTGGTCACGCTCGACCCACCGCGCTGCAACCGGCGGCCTGCGCTCGTACGCACCTGCGACCTAGGCCGCCGACCTGAGGGCCGCGATGCGTAGTGGCGCTGTGGTACCGGCGCGCTGTTGCGCGGAGGTCGAAGCGCTGGCTGCGCGGGCGCCTGGCCGACAGCCTGCTGCGGCGTGAACACCGCGTGCCGGCGCGGCCCGGCTCGGCGTGGTGAGACGCGCCGAAGCGCCGTGACGGTGGCTCGGAGTGGCTGCTGGACGCGGCCCGGCGCGGCGATCGTGAGACGCGCGGAAGCGGCGTGGCCGCAGCCCGAGGGGGCGCTGGTGGGCGCGGGCTGACTCTCGATGGATGGGCGCGCCGACGTGCGGCGGCGGTGCGGTGGGCCGAGCGTTCGGGCTCAGGCGCCGGGGACCTCGGGGGCCTCGGCGGGCTCGAACTCGTCGGGGCGGTCGGCCTCGGGCGGAGCGTCGGGGCCGTGGGTTCGGTAGCTGCGCCCGCGCTTGATGTTGATGACGTGCGCGCGCTCCATCAGGCGGTCCACCAACGACGCGGTGAGCGTCCGGTTGCCCAGGGCCTTGCCCCAGTCTGCGACGCTCAGGTTGCTCGAGACGATGGTGGCGCGCTTGCCGTGGCGCGCCTCCACGACCTCGTAGAGCAGGCTCGCATACTCGGGCCGGGGCGGGACGTCGCGCAGATCGTCGCAGATGAGCAGATCGAGGCGCGCGAGCCGACCGACGAAGCGATCGGTCGTACCGTCGGCCAGCGTGGCGAAGAGCTCGGTGAGCAGCTTCTGCGCGGCGTAGTAGCGGACGCTGTAGCCCGCCAAGGCGGCCAGGTGGCCGTAGGCCAGCGACAGGTGACTCTTGCCGGTGCCCGGTCGCCCGAGCATCAACAGGGGCCGACCCTGGCGCACGAAGTCCAGGGTCATCAGATCCTTCACGAGCTGGACGTTGAGCCCCTTCTGGAAGGTCCAGTCGAAGCTGTCGAAGGTCTTCGTCGCCGGGAACTTCGCGTTGCCGATGCGTCGCTCGGCGGCCTGGGTGGCGTGCGCGAGGACCTCTTTCTGGACGAGGCCGCCGAGGAAGGTCGCGTAGCCCTGCTGGATGATCTGGGCTTGCTCGAGGGCCTCGTCGAGCGCCTCGAGCATCGCGCTGAGCTTGAGCCGCGTCAGGTTCCGACGCAGCTCGTCGAGCGTCGTGGGTGGGATGTCCTTAGCTCTCGTCATCGTCGTCCTCCTCGGGTGGTGGACCGGCGTCGGCCGCGTCGACAAGGCGGTCGTAGTCGGCCAGATCGCTGCCTTCGACATGCATGCCTTCGAGCCATCGCCGCACGCGTTCCGACGGCGGCGGCGTCTCGCCGGCCTGCCGCGGTGGCGCGGTGCCGCCCGGCTCGCGGCCGGTGAGGACGCGCGCCACGGCGTCGGCGCCATAGCTTCCG
>CALBMW010000820.1 GCA_937896275.1 uncultured Myxococcales bacterium | reverse complement strand
CCGCGCCGCGACCCACCGGGGCTCCCCGCCGCTCGCGGCCTCGGTCGCCGCCGCGAGCACCTCGGCCTCGACGTTCCGCAGGTCGGCCAGAACGGCGCCCTCGGCCACACACCGCGCCGCCGCCTCGTCGCGGATCTCGAGCGCCCCGCACAACAGGTGGCCGAGCGCCGCCACGCCGAGGCGCCCCACCGGAAGACAGGCCACGCAGGCGCGCAGCACCTTCGCCGAGATCGGATGCAGCGGGCCGGGCAGCGCCTGCGCCAGGGTGTCGGCCACCTCGCAGCGCCCGTCCGCGTCCGCGGGCGTGCGGCAGAGCGCGTTGTCGAAGCGCAGGGCGCACACCAGCCCCGGCTCGCAGTCGGTGCCGGCCCCGCAAAGGTCGCCCTCGGCCCCGTCGCCACCGGGGGCGCAGGCGGGCAGGCTCAGGCCGTCCGACACCGCGCACCGCGCGCCCGCGGGGCAGTCCGCGAAGGTCTCTTCGGGTCGGCACGGCAGCAAGCAGGCGCCGATGCCGGGCCGGTCGAGCGTCGCCAAGCAACGCGACGCGGCCGCGAGCGGGTGGCCCCCCACGTCCGCGTCCCGATAGCCGCTGCCGCACGGGTCGATGGCCGCCCCCGAGTCGGGGACGCAGAAGCGCAGACAGCGCGCCAGGCCCAACACGCGTACGCATCCCAACCCCTCGCCACACTCCTCGGGCCCGGCGCAGGCGGCGCCCTCGACGTAGGTCGCGGCCGGCGCGCGGCACTGGGGGGTGCCGTCCACGCCCACGGTGCAATGCTCGCCGCCCGGGCAGCCGCTGTTGGTGGTGGGCTCGCAGCGCCGCTCGCTGCTGGAGTTGCCGCACGCGCCGCACGCGAAGATGACCAACAGGATCAGGGATCGGCTCACCATGGCGCGCAGGATAACCGCAATCGGCGCTACCCTGCGGCGCGATGATCGATCGGGAAACGCTGCAGGCCGAGGCGCGCCGCGTCGGCTTCGAGCTGATGGGGGTCGCGCCCGTCAGCCCCACGGGCGACGGCTGGTTCGCGCCCCACGCCGAGCGCCTGCGGGCGTGGCTGGCGCGCGGCGATCACGCCGGGATGGCCTGGATCGCCGAGCGCGCGGCCGAACGGCAGGTGCCGGGGCGCGTGCTGCCCGGTGTCCGCTCGGCCCTCGTGCTCTGGCTGCCGCACCGCACGCCGGCGCCGCCCCGACCCGAGGGCGCCGTGGGTCGCGTGGCCGCCTACGGCTGGGGGCGCGACTATCACAACGTCGCGCGCAAGGGCCTGCGCAAGCTGCGCAAGATGCTGCTGGCCCGGCACCCTGGCCTGGGCACCTACCTCAGCGTCGACACCGGCCCGGTCCTCGAGCGCGCCTTCGGCGACCGCGCGGCCGTGGGCTGGATCGGCCGCTCGACGATGTTGATCCACCCGCGCCTGGGCACCTTCGGATCGCTCGCCGTCCTGTTCGTCGACGTCGATCTGCCGACCGCCGACGAGGCTCACCCCGACCGCTGCGGCACCTGCACCGCCTGCCTCGTCGCCTGCCCGACGGGCGCGCTGAGCGCCGACGGCCTCGACGCCCGCAAGTGCATCAGTTACTGGACCATCGAGCACCGCGGCGTGATCCCCCGCGCCCTGCGCCCGGCCCTGGGCGACTGGGTCTTCGGCTGTGACATCTGCCAGGACGTGTGCCCCTGGAACCACGACGCGCCCACGGCCGATCCGGCCCGCTGGCAGCCTCGCCCCGAGCGCGCCTGGCCCGATCTCATCGCCTGGATCGAGGCCGACAGCGCGGCCGTGGACGCCGCCCTCCTGGGCAGCCCGATGCAGCGCGCGGGCGGCGCGAGCCTGCGCCGCAACGCCCTGATCGCGGCCGCCAACCTGGGCGTCCTCGCCGCGCTCCCCGCCACCTGGCGGGTGCTGCGGAGCGATCCCGACCCCACCCTGCGGGCTACGGCCGCCTGGGCGGCGCAGGTGCTGGGCGACGCGGACGCCGCCGTGATCGCCGCCGCCGATCCAGATCCGCGCGTCGTGGCCGAGGCCGCGCCGATTGCGTCCCGCGACGGTTTGGAGTAGGCCAAGACACGTTCGCGCAAGGGAGAAGACCGATGGACCTCGACTTGACCGCGGTCGGCCAGAAGCTCGAAGCGCCGACCTTCGCCTACGACTGGAAGACCTGCGCCACCTACGCGCTCGGCGTGGGCGCGGGCACGGACGACCTGGACTACACCTGGGAGGGCTCGAAGGCCTTCAAGGTGGTCCCCAGCTTCGCGGTCGCGCCGGTGCAGCCCATCGTGATGGCCGCGCTGAGCCGGGTGCGGGCCGACATGCGCACCCTCGTGCACGGCGCCCAGACCATCACCCTGCACAGCCCCATCGCGCCCAAGGGTGCGCTCCACAGCACGGGGCTCATCACCGAGGTGCAGGACAAGGGCAAGGGCGCGGTGGTCATCATCGCGACGCACACCACCGATGCCGCGGGCGCGCCGGTCTTCGACACCGAGTGGTCGATCTTCTGCCGGGGTCAGGGCGGCTTCGGCGGCCCCCGCGGCGAGACGCCCGCGCTGCCCGAGGCCGCGCCCGGCGCCGCGCCCGCCTTCGAGGTGACGATGGCGACCGCGCCCAACCAGGCGCTCATCTACCGGCTCAGCGGCGACCTCAACCCCCTGCACGTGGATCCTGCGCTGGCCACCAAGGTCGGCTTCGAGCGGCCCATCCTGCACGGCCTCTGCTCCTACGGCTACGCGGTGCGCGCCGCGGTCACCCACCTGTGCGGCGGCGATCCGGCACGCCTGGCGCGGTTCAGCGCGCGCTTCAGCCAGGTCGTCTACCCCGGCGACGCGCTGACCGTCCGGGCGGTGCCGACTACCGCCGACCGCACCTGGCTGCTCGAGGTGGCGGTCGGCGATCGGACCGTGCTGTCGCACGGCGTGGTCGACGTGCGTTGAGCGCCGCCACCCACACCTTTCGGTACGACCGCGGCCGCCTGGCCCGCAACCTCGTCGGGCTGCTGCCCCTCGCGGGCTTCCCAGTGGTGCTGCACCTCACCGGGCGCCTCGATCCGCTGCTCTACGGCATCTTCGGCGTGGGCGCGGCGGTGCTGATCGCGGGCGTTCTGTACTCGGCGGGCCGCTTCAAGCTGGCGGTGGACGCGGCGGGGCTCGACGTGCGCGGCCGACTGCACCACCGCACGGTGGCCTTCGCCGATCTGCGCGAAGTGCGCATCCGCCGCGGTCGCGACAAGGCGTCCCGCTTCATGGGGCCGCCGCCCTTCCGCGAGCTGGTGCTGCGCACGGACGCCCGGCGCCTGGTGGTGTCGAGCCTGCCGCTGGGTGAGGAGAGCTTCGAGCAGGTCTGCCGGCTGATCGCCGAGCGCCTGCCCGAAGGGGTGGAGCTGAGCTAGCTCAGCCTCCGGGGGCGAGGTTCGAGCCGGCCCGGCTCAGCACAGACTCAGAGTGAGAGCGCGTGGCCAATCTCGCACCAGGGCGTGCCTTCGTGCTCGGCCTGGGTGTCGTCCCGCACGTCCCGCTGGGTGCAGAGCTCGTCCTCGCTCCACTCCACCCACTCGTCGCCGCGGCCAAGCTCCTCGGCGAAGGTGCGGAAGGCGTCGTAGCCATTGGCCGTGTTCATGAACACCGTCGGCTCGCGGCACTCGTTGGCGCTGTGGTCCTCGATGTCCTTGGCCGCCTTGAGCATGGCGATCTCGTACATGGCGCTGGTGGTGCTGTTCCAGCAGCAGGTCTTCGACTTGACGTAGACCAGCTCGGCGAACACGAAGTCGGCCAGCGTGCGGTTGTCCAGATCCACGTCCTTGTGGGTGCGGCCGAAGTGCTCGCTCTCCAGATCGTAGAGCTCCGAGAAGGCCTTCTCGCGGTTCTCGCGGGCCGAGCAGCTGGCCGGGTAGCGCTCCAGGTGCAGCCGAGCGTCGGCGATCTTCATGCGCAGCACCTCGCGCTTCTCCTCGGGGGGCACCTCGCGCAGGATGCGGTCGAAGGTCTCGACCCGCTCGCCGATG
>CALBMW010000819.1 GCA_937896275.1 uncultured Myxococcales bacterium | reverse complement strand
CCACGGCTGGTCGCGGCCTTCGAGGCGGGCGTGCGGGCGGCGGGGGTCGACGTGCTGCGCATCGGCGCGGTGCCCACGCCGCTGCTCTACTTCGCGACGCACCACCTCGACGTGCAGGGCGGGGCGACGATCACCGGCAGCCACAACCCCCCGGACTGGAACGGCTTCAAGCTGTGCCTGGGCACCGCGTCGATGTACGGCGGCGCGCTGCAGCACTTGCGCGCGCTCATGCAGAGCGAGGACTTCGAGTCGGGTGAGGGCGGGGCCTCGGACGTGGACGTCTATGCCCCCTACGAGGCGTGCGTGCAGGCCGACATCCGTCCCGAGGGGCGCCGGATCCGGGTGGTGATCGACGCGGGCAGCGGCACGGGGGGCTTGGTCGCGCCGCGCCTCTATCGCGCGCTCGGCTTCGACGTGATCGACCTGTACTGCGAGCCCGACGGCACCTTCCCCCACCACCACCCCGATCCGACGGTCGAGGCCAACCTGGCCGATCTGAAGCGCGCGGTCGCCGATCACGGCGCGGAGCTGGGCATCGCCTTCGATGGTGACGCGGACCGCATCGGCGCCGTGGATCACCACGGCCGGGTGGTGTGGGGCGACCAGCTCCTGCTCTTCTTCGCGCGCGCGGTCCTGGCCGAGCGCCCCGGCGCGACGATCGTCAGCGAGGTCAAGTGCTCGCGCGTGCTCTACGACGGCATCGCCGCCGCGGGGGGCAAGGCCGAGATGTGGAAGGTGGGGCACTCCCTCATCAAGGCGCGCATGAAGGAGACCGGCGCGGCGCTGGCCGGCGAGATGAGCGGCCACATCTTCTTCGCGGACCGCTACTTCGGCTACGACGACGCCGTCTACGCGGGCGCCCGGCTGCTCGAGATGCTGGCCGCCGGGGATGAGACGCTGGCCGATCTGCTCGACGCGTTGCCGCGCACGATGACCACCCCCGAGCTGCGCGTGGCCTGCCCCGACGCCGCCAAGTTCGCGGTCGTCGCGCGGGCGGCGGCCGCCTTCGCAGGCCGCTACCCCGTCAACGATCTCGACGGCATGCGCGTCGACTTCGCCCACGGCTGGGGGCTGTTGAGGGCCAGCAACACGCAGCCGGTGCTGGTGATGCGCTTCGAGGCCGACACCCCCGGCAGCTTGCGGGCCTACCGGGACGAGGTGGAGGGTTGGCTGCGAGCGAACGCGCCCGAGGTCGATCTGGCCGCGGACGTCCATCATTGAACGGACGGGCATGCGTTGAAGCCAGCCGTCCCGTGGTCTAGGTTGGTGCCCTTCGCGGAGGTGCTGAACATGGGCAGACTGCATTGGCGCCGGGCGCTCGCGGGCGGCGCCCTGACGCTCGCCGCGGGCTGCGGCGGCGGCCCCGACACGTTGGGAGATCAGGACTTCCAGCGCCACCTGGCCAAGCCGATGCCCCTCAACAAGGTCTTCACCGACTCGGTGTCCTGGGAGGGCGAGGACCGCTCGGACTGGAAGATCTTCCACGTCGAGGCGCCGGGGCTGTTGTCGGTCAAGATCGTCTTCGACAACGTGGCCGGGTCGTGCGAGGTCTTTCTGCGAGACAAGTACGGGGCGCACATGGCCCGCGAGGTTCAGTCGAACAACCCGTATCTCGAGTTGGTCAGGCGGGTCGAGGCGGGGCGCTTCTTCATCTGGGTGAAGTCCCCCGACAAGAACTGCTCGAGCCAGTACTCCCTCGAAGCCCGGCTGGATCCGGACTGAGGACCGCACGCATGGGACGGCTGCGCTTCATCGCCGCGGGGGCCACCGACGTGGGCCGCCAGCGCGAGGTCAACGAGGACGCCTTTCAGCTCGTGCCGCAGGAGGGCCTGTGGGTGCTGGCCGACGGCATGGGGGGCCACGCCTCGGGGCAGGTGGCCAGCGCCATGGCCGTCGAGGCGGTGGCCGACTTCGTGTGCCGCTGGCGCAAGGAGCCGGACTTCGAGTGGCCCTTCGAGATCATGGAGAGCCGCTCCGACGCCGAGAACGTCCTGGCAAACGCGGTGCGCGTGGCCAACCTGCGCATCTACAACCGCTCACAGGTCGACGACGCCTGCGACGGCATGGGCACGACGCTGGTGGTGATGGCCTACGAGCCCGCGGTGGGGCTGGTGGTGGCGCACGTCGGCGACAGCCGCTGCTATCGCCTGCGCGGTGATCAGCTGGTCCAGCTGACCGACGATCACTCGCTGGTCAACCACCTGATGCGCTTCTTCCACCTGACCGAGGAGGAGGCTCGTGCCCGCGCCGGCAGCAACGTCATCGTCCGCGCGGTGGGTCTCGAGGACGACGTCGACGCCGATCTCACCGTCGACCACCCGCAGCCCGGCGACATCTACCTGAGCTGCAGTGACGGGCTGAGCGATCTGGTCGATGACTGGATCATCCAGTCCATCCTGCAGGGCAACGCCGACAGCCCCCAGGACGCGTGCGACGCGCTGGTGCGGGCCGCGAATCAGGCGGGTGGCACCGACAACATCACCGTGGTCCTGCTCAAGGCCCGCCCCGGGTGACACGGCGGGGCAGCCGGTCTTCGAGCAGCGCGATGACCCCCCCCCGATAGTCCCCGGCCTGCAGCTTGACCGCCGCCTCGACGCGGTGGCGGAGCGCCTCGGGCAGCCCCCTCACCGACCACGTCGCGCCCTCCGGATCGCCCAGCGCCATCAGCGCGGCGGCCCGCAGCCACGCGGCGCGGTGCTCCCAGGGTGGGCCGGGCGCGCGCAGCGCGGGGGACGTGTCGAGGGTGGCTCTGGCCCGGCGGGCGTCACCCCGGCGCAGCGCGCAGACGGCCTCGGCGAGCGCGGGGGCCGGATCGTCGGGATCGGCCGCCGCGGCCCGGCAAAACGACTCGAGGGCCGAGGGCCACAGGCCCCGGCGCGCCTCGTCGAGGCCGTCGGTGAGCGCGCTCACTCCCAGGCTCTCAGTCGAACTCGAGGCCGTGGAAGCCCTTGCTCAGCTTGCGCGGCGGCCCGTTGGTGTCTCGACCCGCGTCGTCGTCGGCGGCCGGCAGCGGAGGCGCCTGGGCGGGCCCGGTGTTGGCCGGCCCCACGCCGGGGGGTCCTCCCGACGCGGGGTAGGGCGCGGTGTCGCCGGAGCCCCCGGCGGGTGCCTGGGCGCGGGTGGCGGGCCACTGCCCGGTGTTGCGCCGCGCCGGATCGGCCGAGAGCACCCGCGGGCCATCGGCCTCGACCAAGACGCGCCGCCCCTCGACCGTGAACAGCCCCAGCTCCGGCAACTCCACCGTCCGCTTCAGCCAGGTGATCAGCTGCGGGAAGTCCATCGCCCCCAGATCGGGCGTCGCGGCCTGCGCTGGCGTGCCCGTGGGGAGCCCGCGCTCGACGACGTACTCGCGGATGAGATCGCGGAGCAGGGCCACCAGCTCGTCTCGGGTCCAGGCCCCGGTCGCGCGTTCCAGCTCGCCGTGCAGGGCCTCCCAGTCTTGCTTGCGGTCTTGCTTGCTCACAGGCTCCCCCGTCACAGCGCGGGCCCAGCCCGCTGATTGATGTCAGGGCCAATCCGTGCGGTCGGTGCGGCAGTCGATGAGCACCGCGTCCGCGAGATCGGCGCTGTCGAGCATCGCGTCCGACAGATCGGTGCGCACCAACACCGCGCCCCGCAGATCGGCAGCGTACAGGTTGGCGTGGCGCAGATCGCACTCCAGCAGGAAGGCCCCCGCCAGCCGCGCGCGCATGAGCGGGCTCCCGCCCAGGCGCGGGTTCGCGAAGGTCACGCGCGTGAGCACGGCCTTCTCCAGGTTGAGGTAGCCGGTCTCGCCACCCTCGACGCGCACCTGGTGCAGCCGCGCCCCGCGCAGATCCGCCCCCGACAGGCGGCACTCGTGCAGCGTGGCGCCGCGCCCCTGCAAGCCGGCGGCCTGTGCCTGGGCCAGATCGCAGCCCTCGAGCCGCGTGCCCAGCCACCGCACGTCGCGCAGATCCGCGCCGCGCAGGTCGCAACCGATCGCCTCGATGCCGTCGAAGGTGCTCCCCCGCAGGATGGCCCCCGCGAGGCCCAGGTGGCTCATGCGGACGCCGGCGAAGCGGGTGGCGGTGAGATCGGCGGCGCGCAGGTCGAGGCGCTCGAGGAAGCCCCCGCTGATCAGCTCGCCCCGACAGGCGATCACGTCTTCCGAAGTCTGCAACGCGCTGCTCTCTCGCCGCCGAGACGGACTCACGCTAGCGCACGTCCCGCTTCCTTGTAAGGGGTTGAAACCGAGGCTATAGTCCTTCGGCTCGCGACCCCCGGTGCCCGGTCGCGAGGGGAGTCGTCACATGCCTCGCCAGGCCGCGCTGGTCTATTCGACCCCCGAGGGCGGTGACCAGGAAGTCGTGCTATCGACGACGGCCGAGACCTCGATCGGTCGGCACCCCCAGTGCACCATCACGGTGGTCCAGCCCTCGGTGAGTCGCAAGCACGCGCGCCTGTGGTTCGAGGCGGGCGGCTTCTACATCGAGGATCTCGGCAGCTCCAACGGCACCTACGTCAACAACCAGCGCGTGACGCGGGTCTCCCTGACCGACGGCGACGCCCTGCGGTGTGGTGACTTCAAGCTGGACTTCCGCGAGAGCGAGGGGGGCACGCGCGAGGTGTCCATGCCCGCGCCCCCGCCCGCTGCGTCGCCGTCCGCCGCGTCGCCGCCCGTCGCGGCCGGGCCCAAGCCCAAGGTGGTCGGTACGATCCGCCCCAAGGGGGCAGCCAGCGACGGCCCCGCGCTGAAGGTCGCCGGGCGGCTCTCCGCGCGTCGGTCGAAGCCGCCAGCGAGCGACCCCGCCCCGATCGCCGCGAAGGCGGCGCCGCCGGCCGCGATCCCGGGTGACCCCGACGAGGTGGCCAAGCTGCGCGAGGAGCTGCGCCACCTGCGGGCCCAGGTCGAGGGCCAGGCCCTGCTCGACGGCGCAGCCGCCCCGCCCGCGGTCGACGCGCAGGCCGCCGAGCGCCTCGCGACCGCCGAGGCCGA
>CALBMW010000818.1 GCA_937896275.1 uncultured Myxococcales bacterium | reverse complement strand
GAACCCGCGCCCCACGCGCGCCGAGACCTCGGACGTCGCCAACGCGATCTTCGACGGCACCGACGCGGTCATGCTGTCGGGCGAGACGAGCGTGGGCCGCTACGCCATCGAGGCGGTCGAGACCATGGGGCGCATCGCCCGCATCGCCGAGAGCGAGGCGAACAAGCAGGACGGCGTGATGCCCGGGGGGGCCCATCCGCGCGACGTGACCGAGCTGGTCTGCCGGGGCGCGTGGCTCGCGGCCAAGGATCTGAACGTGGCGGCGATCGTCGTGCCGACGTCGTCGGGGCGCACCGCCCGCCGCATGAGCCGCTTCCGCCCTCGGGCCCCCATCCTGGCCACCACGCCCGACATGGCCACCACCCGGCGCCTCCAGCTGAGCTATGGCGTCTTCTCGCTGCCGACGCGCCACTACGGGCGCATGGAGAACATGATCCGGCGCTCGTGCCAGCTCATGGTGGAGAACGGGATGCTGGGCATGGACGACCTGATCGCGGTCGTCTGCGGCGTGCCCGTGGGGCGCTCGGGTACGACCAACCTGCTGACCCTGCAGTCGGTTCGCGACCTGGCCCTGTCACGCGATCGCGATTGATCGCGCCCCGTTGTTGACAGCGGGTACCTCCTGAACGTACATGTCATACATGTAGGATGTTTCCACCGGGAGGCCGCCATGTCGCGGGTCAATCGTCGGGTGCCAGTCGATCTCTACGTGAACAAGATGATCAACGGCGTGCCCTTCCTCGCACGCACCAGGGACATCAGCCGCCAGGGGGTCTACCTGCACCGGCTTCTCGAGCCGAGCGCCCCCGGGGGTGCGCACATCGCAGTCGAGTTCGCGCTCCCCGGCACAGCCGAGGTGATCTGGGCCGAGGCCGACGTGGTCTACGAGCGCGACGGTGGCCAGGGCCTGCGCTTCCGCGAGCTCACGCCCCGCCAGACCCGGATCATCGAAGACTTCATCGCCAACACCTCCGCCGTCGGTTGATCCCGCCGCGCGGGGGCGTCATGCTCGCCGCCGCATGCGCGTCCTCACCCAGCTCGTCCGGCCCGGAATGGAGCTCGCCCGGGCCGTCGTGACCCCGGACGGGTTGCCCCTGCTCGGCCGGGGCACGGTGCTCTCGCGACGCCACCTGCGCTCGCTCTACATCGACGGCGTGCGCGTGCTCGACGTGGTCGACGACGGCACGCTCGAAGCGTGGGAGCGGCTGCCCGAGGTGAGCGCGTACGGCGCCGCCCTCGACGCCCGCTTCGCGCCGGTGGCCGACGACCGGCGCATGCAGATCCTCAAGCGCGCCGTGAAGCGGGTCTACGTCGACTTCCTGCTGCGTATCGAGGACCCGTGAGCCGCTACATCAACGTCCCCGATCCGCCCGCCGAAGAGACGCCCGAGTCGCAGCAGCAGCTCGACGCGATCGGCCGGCGCATGCTGCGGCGCCGCGTGGACGCCCTCAAGAGCCTGCCGACCTTCCCCGAGTCGATCGTGCGCATCAACCAGGTGCTGTCCTCGGAGGATGGCGACGAGTCATTCGAGCGCATCGCTGCGGTCCTGGACATGGATCCGGTGATGACCGCCCGCATCCTGCGGCTGGTCAACTCGGCCTTTTATGGGGCCAGCGGCGCCGTGGCCACCGTCTATGACGCCCTGGTGATGGCCGGCCTCGACGTGGTGAAGGGCATCATCCTCTCCACGCACGCGATGGATCTGCTGTCCAGCCGCCAGGGCATGCGGGGCCTCTGGGAGCACTGCTTCGGCACCGCCGTCGCCGCCGGCTCCCTGGCGCGGGTGCTGGGGGTCGGCCGTCAAACTGAGATCTCGGCCGCCGCGCTGATGCACGACATCGGCAAGGTCGTGCTGGCCACGCAGTTGCCCGGCGACTACGCCGAGGTCGTCGAGCACGCCCGCGCGGCCTCGTGCTGCGTCCTCGAGGCCGAGGTGGCCCTGCTCGGGGTCGGGCACGACGAGATCGGCAAGTGGCTGGTGAGTCGCTGGAAGCTGCCGGCGGCGCTGGCCGAGCCCATCGCGCTGCACCACACCCCCGAGAAGGCCACCCGCTTCCCGGAGGCGACCGCGATCGTCCACGTGGCCGACCTGATGGTGCGCGCCTACGGCTTTGGCTTCCCCGGCGATCACGTCATGCCCGAGCCCTCTTCACACGCCTGGCGGCTGCTGCACCTGACGCCGGCGAAGATCGAGGAGGCCGTCGAGAGCATGCACCGGCAGCTGCAGGGCGCCCTCGCCCAGGCCAACCTCTACGACGAGCGGGTGCGTTGACCACCGACACGATCGCGCAGCTTCGACGCGAGCGCGACCAGTACGCGCGCACGGCCGCGGAGCTGTCGGAGCGCTTCAACGAGAAGGTCGAGGAGCTGTCGCTGGTGCGGCAGGTGGGGGACGCGCTGGGCTCCAGCCTCGATCTGCGCACAGTCTGCGGGCGTACGGTCGACATCGTGCTCGAGGCGGTCACCGCCGAGCACGGCTCGGTGATGCTGCTCGACGCGCACGGGGCGCTGGTGCTGGCGGCGGCCCGGGCCACCTTCGACGAGGCCGCGACGACCTTCGAGGTGGCCGGCGAGGTCCCGCGCTTCGCCGCCGGCGAGGGCATCGCGGGCGACGTCGTCCGTACGCGCACGCCGGCTCGCCTCGATGACGCCCCCTCGGATCCGCGCTTCGTCGCGCGCCCCGACGCCGACGTCCCGGTGCGCAGCCTGATCTGCTTGCCCCTCACGGCGCGCGACCGCGTGCTGGGCGTGCTCAACCTGTCCGACTCGATGGCCGGCGCCTTCGAGCCGCGCCACGAGCGCATCCTGGCCATCGTGGCCAACGCGCTCGCCATGGCGGTCGAGAACGCGCGCCTGTTCAGCGAGGTCAGCCGCAGCCGCGAGGCCCTGGCCAACGAGAACAAGTCGCTGCGGCAGGCCCTGTCCGAGCGCTTCGGTTTCGGCGGCCTCATCGGCACCAGCCCCAGCTTTCGCAAGGTGCTGCAGCTGCTCGAGAAGGTGGCCGACACGACCGCCAACGTGTTGGTGCAGGGAGACAGCGGCACCGGCAAGGAGATGATCGCGCGCACGCTGCATCACAACAGCCCGAGGCGCGAGGGGCCCTTCGTGGCCATCAACTGCGCGGCCTTGCCCGAGTCCTTGCTCGAGGCCGAGCTCTTCGGCATCGAGCGCGGCGTGGCGACCGGCGTGGACGCCCGCGCCGGCACCTTCGAGCGGTCCTCGGGCGGCACGCTCTTCCTCGACGAGATCGGCGACATGGATCTCTCGGTGCAGGCCAAGGTCCTGCGCGTGATCCAGGAGCGCCAGGTCACCCGGGTGGGTGGGCGCAAGGCCGTGGCGGTCGACGTGCGGCTGGTGGCGGCGACCCACCGCGACCTGCCGCGCATGATCGCCGAGCGCCGCTTCCGCGAGGACCTCTTCTACCGCCTCAAGGTGGTCACCGTGCAGCTGCCGCGGCTGGCGGAGCGGCGCGAGGACATCGTCCCGCTGGCCCAGCACTTCCTGGCGCGCTTCGCGGCGCGGCACGGGCGGCCGGCGCGGCCCTTTGGGCGGACGGCCATCCGGGCGCTGCTCGACCACCCATGGCCGGGCAACGTGCGGCAGCTGGAGCACGCCGTCGAGCAGGCGGTGCTGGTCGCCGAGGGAGACGAGCTCGTGCCAGACGACCTGGGGCTCGAGGTCGTGGGCGAGGCGGGCATTCGCCTGCAGCTGCCCGAACACGTCGAGAGCTTCCACGAGACCTTGAGCGAGCTGCAGGCCATCGCCGAGCGCCGCCTCATCGAGCAGGCCCTGCGCGAGGCCGACGGCAACCGCACGCACGCGGCGCGCGCCCTGGGCATGGCCCGGCGCACCCTCATCTACAAACTGCAGCGGCTGGGGCTCGATCAGGTGTGATCGGACATGCACACTGCCGGGCGGGCGGTGTGCATCACGTTGCGCAGTTAGATAACTACCTGAAATAATTATGTTTGTTGGTTCTTGCGGGCGCATTTTGCCCTGAAACACTGTGCACGACGCTGCACACTTCGCATCACCGGCGTGCTTATCCGGCGGCTTTGCGGGCTGGCACGCTCTTCGCTCTTAGGGTTGGTCGAGCGGAAGACCCCACCGCCGACCCCCGGAGAGCGAGACCCATGACCCACGCCGCCTGCTACCAGATGCTCGGCCTCGACGATGCCGCCCCCTTGGACGAGATTCGCCGGGCCTACCGTCGCATCGCCCGCGCTCTGCACCCCGATCGCTGCGGCGGCGATC
>CALBMW010000817.1 GCA_937896275.1 uncultured Myxococcales bacterium | reverse complement strand
GGGCGCCCCGTCGGCGGACCCTCGGCGGCGGCGGTCGTGGCGGCGGCCGGCTGATCGAGCGCGTAGTCGCGCGCAGCCTCGGGCCCGGTACCGGGGGGGGCTGGGGCCGCCCAGGGCTCGGCCCGCAGCACCTGATCGATCGCCCGCGCGATCAGCTTGTGCAGCGCGCCGGTGTCGACGAAGCGCACCTCGGTCTTGGCCGGGTGCACGTTGACGTCGACCGCCTCGGCGGGCAGGTGGAGCCGCAAGACGACGAAGGGGTGTCGGCCCCGGTCGAGCCGCTGACCGTAGGCCGCCTGGATCGCCGACATGATCACGCGGTCGCGCACGAAGCGCCCGTTGACGAAGGTGTGATAATGCCGCGCCGAGCCGCGGGCCTCGTCGGGCGGACCCAGCAGACCGTCGAGCCCGAAGGCCCCCGGCACCCGCACGGGGGCCGCGCGCGCGGTCTGCTCGCCGAACAGCGCCCGTACGCGATCGGTCAGGCCCTCGTGGCGCGGCAGGTCGAAGACGACGCGGCCGTCCTTGACGAAGCGAAAGGCCACGCCCGGGTAGCACAGCGCGAGCTGCACCACCGCCTCCTGCACGTGCGAGGCCTCGGTGCTGGGCTGCTTGAGGAACTTGCGCCGCGCGGGGACGTTGAAGAACAGATCCTCGACGAGCACCTCGGTGCCGACCGGCCCCGGCGCGTCGACCACCTCGGGCTCGCCGCCCCCCACGACGCGCACCCTCAACGCGCCGAGGGAGCCGGCCTCGCGCGAGCGGATCGAGAAGCGGCTGACCGACGCGATGGACGGCAGGGCCTCGCCGCGAAAACCAAGGGTCTGAATGTGGGCCAGGTCCCGGGCGGTCCGCAGCTTGCTGGTCGCGTGGCGCCGGATCGCCAGCAGCGCGTCCTCGCGCCCCATGCCGTGCCCGTCGTCGACCACCCGCAGGCGCGCCACGCCGCCGTCGTCGATCTCGACCGTGATGGCCGTGGCGCCCGCGTCGACCGCGTTCTCGAGTAACTCCTTGGCCACCGACGCGGGGCGCTCGACCACCTCGCCGGCCGCGATCTGGTTGGCGAGGCGATCGTCGAGGATGTGGATTCGACCCACGGGTGTCCTCCGGTAGGGCGCGCCATTGAAGCGCAGCCCGCGCCGGCGGGCAACCGCGTCAGACCTCGGCGCGTTGGCGGACGGCCAGCGTGGCGCGGGCCAACATGCGATCGGGCGCGTCGTCGGGACGGCGGCCCGTGACGACGGCCACCGCGCGAATCGGGACGATGGCGTCCCCGATCTCGAAGCTGCTCAGCGTGACCTGACGGCACAGGTTGTCGGCGATGCGCCCGGCGCGCGGCTCGCTGACGTCGCCCAGCAGGATGCCGAAGGAGGCCTCCCCCACCCGGCCGATGACGTCCCCCCGGCGGAGGCGCGCGCGCAGGAGGCCCGCCACCAGGGAGACCGCGTTCTCGGCCGCCTGCTCGTGCATGCGCGCCGCGATCTCGGGGAAGCGGTCGATGACGAGCAACACGAGCGCGAAGGGGCGATCCTGCTCGAACCAGACGTCGAGCTCCTGGCCGAAGGCGGCGCGGTGGCGCGTGCGAGTGACCCCGTCGAGCTGCGCCAGGCCGTCGAGCTCCTCTGCGATCTGGTCGTCGAGGTCCTCGGCGTGGAAGAAGCGAAACAGCGTGGCGCCGAGGCGCAGCACGTTGCCGTGTTCGAGGACGGCGCTGCCGACGCGATGCTCGTCCACGAAGGTGCCGTTGGTGCTGTCGAGATCCTGCACGAGCCAGCCGCGCGAGTCCCGGCGAATCTCGGCGTGCTCACGGCTGACAGCGAGGCTGGAGATCTGCAAATCCACGTCGTCGCCCCGCCCTGCGCGCACCACGTTGCGGATCAGGTCGAAGCGCCGGCCGACGTGATCGCCGTGCACCTCGAGCAGGCAGGCCTGGCGCTCCGGTTGATCGGAGACGGTCAGATCGAGCGTCTTCTGGTCCGCCAGCGGCGCCCCAGGCGCCCGTGTCGCGTCCTCCTCGCTCACCGCTCCCCCTGCGCGCCTAGCGCACTTCGGCCACCAAGTGGGTCCGCACCTCGACCGCGGTCTCGCCCGTGGCGACGAGACCGTACCACGCTTCGAAGCCGCGCTTCCTCAACTCGACCCGATGGGGACCGGCCGGCAACCTCACCACCCCCTCGGCGTAGCCGTCCACCTGGCCCATGAATCGTCCGTCGACCAGCAACTCGGCCGTGGCGGGCTCGACGCTGATGCGCAGGAAGCCCACGCCGGGTGGCGGCGCGGGAAGCTCGCCCGGTCCGCTGACGACGCGCGTGCCACCGCAGGCCGACACGAGCAGCGCGCACAGCATGCACCGCCTCATGGCGGGATCACGACGACGACGCCGCCCGGGACGCGCCCGCCGAAGACCGTCACCAGGTCGGACGCGCCCACGCGGAGGACACCGGCGCGGACCACTTGGGCATGAATCGTGTGCGGGCTGGGCCCCACGAAGTCCGCCGGCGCCGCCCCGATCTCGCGCACCCAGACCACCCCCGCCGCGCCGATTGGATCGCCGGGCAGCCCCGCATAGGTCACCGCGCCCGCTGGCCCAAGGAGGCGCAGGCGCAACGCGGGCTCCGTGGCCTGGTCCAGGACGATGACGAGCCCACTGCCCCCGCTGGCGGCTTCGGCCGTCGACACCACCGTCGCGCCAGCGGCCAGCGCGGGCACCCAGTCGAAGGTCAGGTGGGCGGGCAGGTGCACCGTGCCGTCGCTCATGACGCGCGCCTCGTCGGTCCGATACGCGAGCACCCCCCGTTCGAGGCCAGCGGCGAGGGACGGCACGTCGGCCAGGCGCGTCGCGCCGTCGAACGACAGCCCCGCGATCAGGCGCCCGAGGCGGGCGAGGGCGTCGCGGCGGGCGGCCTCCCGAGGTTCACCGTCGGTGAGCGCGCCGGTCGGAGAGAGGATGCGCGGGGTTCCGACGCCCAGGACGCGCAGGGTGCGGCTCGACCAGTCGACCGTGCCGTCGTCGTCGATCTGTTCCACCGGGGCCGCCGCGAGGAGCACGGCCGCCAGCATCGCGAGCAGGATTCGCGTCGACCTACTCCCACTCAATCGTGGCGGGCGGCTTGCTCGAGATGTCGTAGACGACGCGGTTGACGCCGGCCACCTCGTTGATGATGCGAGTCGACATGCGGCCGAGGACCTCATGAGGCATGGGATACCAGTCGGCCGTCATGCCGTCCAGGCTGGACACGGCGCGGATGGCCAGCACGTCCTCGTAGGTCCGGTCGTCGCCCATCACGCCCACCGACCGCACGGGGAGGAGGACGCCGAAGGCCTGCCAGATGGCGCGGTCGAGGCCGGCCGACCAGACCTCCTCCTGCACGATGAGATCGGCCGCGCGCAGGACCGCGAGGCGCTCGGCCGTGACCTCGCCCAGCACGCGGATCGCAAGGCCGGGGCCCGGGAAGGGGTGCCGCCAGATCATCTCCGGGGGCAGGCCCATCTCGAGACCCGCCGCGCGCACCTCGTCCTTGAACAGCTCGCGCAAGGGCTCGCAGACGGTGAGCTTCATGTGCGCCGGGAGCCCGCCGACGTTGTGGTGGCTCTTGATCACGGCGGCCGGACCTCGGACCGAGACGCTCTCGATGACATCCGGGTAGAGCGTCCCCTGGGCCAGAAAGCGTACGTCGTCGAGCGTGGACGCGACCTCGTCGAAGACCTCCACGAAGACACGGCCGATGATCTTGCGCTTGGTCTCGGGGTCGGTGACG
>CALBMW010000816.1 GCA_937896275.1 uncultured Myxococcales bacterium | reverse complement strand
CGCGGCGGGCGCGTCGGATCGGGGCGCCGGCTCGTCGCCGTGGGCGCGCTCACCAGCACCGTCAGATCGCGCGCGGCGGGTGCGTGGAAGTGCAGCCAGTCCGCTTCGACCGCGTTGAGATCGGCCAGCAGCTCGACGGGCCGGTAGGTCAGCCAACCCGCGAGGTCGTGCGCCTCGATCCATGCGCGCACGGCCTCGGCCGGCATGGCCGGCGCCAGCTGCGAGGGGGCGACGTCCGAGAGGGTGACCGGGCTCAATCCGCCTCTTCCACCACCTCTTCGAGCCCCAGCATCTCCTGCAGATCGAGCTGGTCGGTCCGCGCGTCCCGCAGGTCCGAGCTGGTGTTGCGGAGGCGCTGGTTGAGCACCTGGACGAAGCACCACAGCAGCTTCACCGCGATGTCCTTGTCGCGCCGCATCAACGTGAACAGCGGCTTTCGCCCGATCTCGATGAGCCGCGTCGGCATCGCCGCCAGCGCCGACGCCGAACGCTCGGACTTGTCCATCAGCGCCATCTCGCCGAAGTGCCCGCCCGGCCCCAGGCGGGCCAGCTCGACCTCGCCCTTGCGGATGCTCACCCGACCCTCGAGCACCACGTAGAGCGCGTCCCCGGGCTCGCCCTCGGCGAACACCGGCTGGTCGTCGGCGTAGCTGCGCAGCTCGCTGACGTTGAGCACCTCGACCAGCTCGACGTAGCTCAAGTGCTGAAACAACGGCATCTGGCGCAGCAGGTTGATCTTCAGGGCGGTGTCGCGGCTGTCCTGGTCATCCCCGGCCGCCACGCGCACCACCAGGCTGGTGATGTTGTCCTTGCCGCCGCGCGCGTTGGCCAACTCCACGAAGGTCTTGGGCACGGCCACGAACTCGTGGCCCTCGATGACCTCGCGAATCTCGTCGTCGTCGCGCAGGTGCTCGGTGAGGCCGTCGCTGCAGAGCATGAAGTTGTCGCCCGCGGCGATCTCGAAGTCGAGGGTGTCGACCTCGACGTCGGCGTAGACGCCCACCGCGCGCGTCACCGCGTTCTTGTAGGGCGCGGTGGCGGCGTCCTCGGGCCGAAGCTTGCCCCGGCGGATCAGCTCGTTGATGAGCGAGTGATCCTCGGTCATCTGGAAGACTTCGCCGCCACGCACCAGGTACGCGCGGCTGTCGCCGACGTGGCCGATGAAGCCGCGGTTGGGCGTGAGCAGCAGCATCACCACCGTCGTGCCCATGCCGCGCTTGGCGGGATCCGCCTGAGCCTGGTCGAAGATGGCGCGGCCGGCCTTGCGGATCGAGGTCTCGACCAGCTCGAGGATCTTCTCGCGGCCCTCGCCGGTCTCGACGAAGGCCTGCACCAGGTGCTCGTGCGCCTTGACGTAGGTGCGGATCTCTCGGACGGCGGTGTCGCTGGCCACCTCGCCGGCGGCGTGGCCGCCCATCCCGTCGGCGACGACGTAGAGGCGCAGGCGCTTGTCGACGAGGAAGTTGTCCTCGTTGGAGTCCTTGACCCGACCGATGTCGGTGTGACCGAGGGCGATGGTGTCCATCAGGCGTCTCCGGGCAGCAGGGCCTCCTGCCAGCGCGGGTGCGCGGGCAGGGGCAGAAGATCGGCGCGCAGCCGCGCGACGTCGAAGTCGGCGGTGGGCTTGCGCAGCTTGGGGCCGAAGCCGGGCAGGCCCAGGTCGAGCAGGACGCAGGCCGCCAGGTAGAACTCTCGGCGCGTCGGGCAAGGAGGCGTCACGGCCAGGTACGTGGGCTCGGGCGCGGGGTGGCGGAGCGCCGCGAGGGCCGCCGACGCGGCGTCGTCATAGTGGATGAGGGCCAGCGTCTTGTCGGGTGGGCCGAGGGGCACCTCGCGGGTCTCCTCCAGCGCGGCGAGCGGCCCACGGCCCCGCGCGTAGAGGCCGCCGCAGCGCAGGACCACGCCCGCCTCCCCGGCCCACGCGCGAAACACGTGCTCGGCGCCCACGCAGCGGAGCGCGCGGTCGTCCGTACCGGGCGGCGTGTGCTCGCCCACCGGACCGGTCGCGACACCGTAATAGCCGGTCGAGCCGATCAGCACGGCGCGCGCGGGGACGGGCCCCCCACGCAGCCCCGCGACCGCCATCGTGAGCTGATCGCTGCCCGGCACCGACAGCAGCAGCGCGTCGGCGGGATCGAGGATCGCGGGCGGCCCGAGGCGAGGCTCGACGCCCGCCGCGCGCAACACCTCGTGGCGCGCGTCCGTGCGCGTGTGCGCCACGGCGACGCCGCCGGCCTCGACCCAGGCCCGCGCGACCCGCCCGCCCAGCGCGCCCGCCCCGTACACCACCAGCCGCGTCACGCGACCTCCTTGCGGCGCGCCACCAGGCGCACGACACCCGCGCCCCCGAGGAGCGCCTCGACCAGCGTGACCACCACATCGAGGGGCAGCAGGGCCGCAAGCAGCACCCGCCAGCCCGCCGCCCGCCAACCCGAGCGCGGGAACATCACCCGCGGCGCGAAGCCGTGCAGCCCCAGCGCCATCATCACGCTGCCGGCGAGCTCGGTGGGCATCCACGGGCGCGTCACCGCCTCGACCTCGAAGCCGGCGCGCTCGACCAGGGCGCGCAGGGCCACCGGCGCGAAATGGTACAGGTGCGTCGGCGCCTGCAGGAAGAGCCAACGCCCCCGGAACAGGCGGCCGATGGCGCTCAGGGTGGGCACCTCGAGCAGCAGCCGCCCACCCGGCCGGGTGACGCGCGCCAGCTCGGCCAACTCGGCCGGCGGATCGTGCACGTGCTCGAGGCAGTGCCAGCTCGTCACCAGATCGAAGGCCCCCTCGGGGTAGCCCTGCGCGGCCAGGACGCCCACGTCGACCGGCACCTCGAAGACCTCGGCCGCGAAGGCGGCGCAGCGCGCGTCGAAGTCGACCCCGCGCACCTCGATCCCGGTGAGGTCGCGCATGGCGCGGGCGAAGGCGCCCAGCCCGCAGCCCGCGTCGAGCAGGCGGCGCCCCGGCCCCAACTCGGCGCCCAGCTTCCCGAGGCGCCGCACGGCGTCCAGAGCCCGCAACCGGTCGAAGCCGAGCGCCCCCGCGGCGCCGTCCTTGTCGGCCTTGCGGCGACGCGCGCCCAGCTCCTCGGCGTTGTAGTAGCCGGCGTAGAAGGGCCCGATCTCGGCCGCGGTGGGCCGGGGATCGAGCACCCAGGTGGCGCAGTCGGGGCACTGGCCGTAGGTGAAGGTGCCCGCGTGACCCCAGAAGCGATCGCCCGCGGTGACCACGGCGGGCCGCAGCGAGGCGTCGGGGTGTGCGGGGCAGCGGGCGGACTCCATGCACCGGTATCGCCCGAACGCGAGGTCGGGCTCAAGACATCCGGCGGGGGAGGCTCTCAAGGGCTGACCGGCCGACGCGGTGAGGGGGGACCGCGCCGGCCGGTCGGGACACGCCGTCGAGGGATCGCCGCCGGGGGATCGCCGCCGGCGGATCAGGCGCGACGGCGCCGAATCACGAGGCCCAGCAGGCCCAGCGCCAGCCACGCCGCGCCGCCGTTCGCGCGACCGGGGGCGGCGCTGCACATGCTCTCGTCACCACCGGCGGTGGGCATGTTGGGGTTGCGGGGCAGGGCCGGGGGCACGTCGGTGGGCATCGGGCTCACGCGACCCGGGTAGGGCAGCGCGGGCTCGCGGATGATCAGCTGATAGGCCGCCTCGGGCACCGGCTGCAGGGGCGCGGTGCAGGTGGCGAAGGCCCGCCCCATGTCGTCGACCAGGCCCACCGCCACGCTGCCGACCGTGCAGCGGCAGCTCTGGAAGCCGTTG
>CALBMW010000815.1 GCA_937896275.1 uncultured Myxococcales bacterium | reverse complement strand
CCGCGGCGGGCGCGCCGGCGGCCTGACCTTGGGCGGCCTGGCCGCGTTCCTCCTGGGCTGTGTGCTGCTGGTCGCGGTCTGGAAGCTTCGCCCCGGCGGCGACGACCCGAGGGCCTCTGGCGGAGGATGGGTCGATCCCGGCGACGCGGGGTGGCTCATCGGAGCGGCCGCGGCCCCCACGGACCCGACGGCGCCCGTCCGCCCGCTGCCCCAGCGCCTCGCGCGCTACGCCACGCAGGTTGATGAGAACCTGGCTGGGTGCCGCTGTCGCGCCGCCCGCGACAGCCTCGACGAGCTTCAGCGCGCGGCGGGCCGCAAGGGCCAGGCCGCACACCAGATCGCGCTGGCCGCGCTGGACGCCAAGGTGAGGGATGCGTGCGAGACCGTGGGCGCGGGCTGCAACAAGTAGCGAAGTCGCGTCCGCAGGGTTGTGGTGGCGCCGCGGTCAGCGCCCCACGACCGCCACGCCGCGCGTCGCGCGCCGCCAGCTCACGACCTGCACCTCGGCGCCGCGCGCGTCGAGCAGGTGCACGGCGTCGCCGTCGTTGTTCAGGCCGAGCCCGCGCGGCGCGGTGAAGTCGGCCTCGCCGCCGCCGAACACGGTGACCTGGTCGCCGGCCTTCAGTTCGTAGCCCTGGGGGAAGGTGAAGCGCACGCCCACGTTGTCCGCAAGCGACCAGCCCGAGAGATCCGTGGGATAGCCCGCCTCGTTGACCAGCGTCACCGCCTCGTCGTCCCGGCTGTCCGCGACGCCGTCGCCGTTCAGATCGCCGTCGGGGTTCGGCACGACCTTCGAGATGAACACCAACGGCACGCGCGGCGGCTCGACCGCCTCGCACGTGGCGCGGCTGCTCACGCAGACCTGCGTGCGAATCCAGCCCCCCGAGGCGGCGCCGCGGCACTGGAAGCCCTCGGGGCAGCCGTCGTCCGCGGTGCACTCGAAGGTGCAAGCGCGCAGTCGACCGGCTCGCCCGTGTCGACCCGATGGTAGGCGACGCCGCCCTCGAGCAAGGAACGCCGCAACCCCTCGATCCAGGACGCGATCTCGAGCAGGTACTGGTCGCGCATGCCGCGCGGATCGGCCAGCGCACGCTGTGCGTCCTCGAGCCCCTCGAACTCGGTGAGCTCCTTGAACGGGAACTCGGTCTCGTCGGGGTCGAGCACGTGAAAGACCGCGACCTGGTGGCGCCGACGGCGGAGCTGCCGGCAGAGCGCCGTGAGCCGCTCGTCGAAGTCGAGACAGTCCGACATGAGCACCACCAGGCTGCGTCGCCCGGCGACCTCGGCGATGTGCTCCAGCGCGCCCACGACGTTGGTCGCGCCGCCGACCGGCGCCGCCTCCATCACGCGCACGAGGTTCCAGAAGTGATCGGGTCGAGCGCGCGGCGGCACGTACTGGCCGAGGCGCTCGCCGAAGGTGAGCAGGCCGACCGCGTCGCCCTGTCGCAGCAGCAGCCAGGCCAGCGCGGCCGCCAATCGAGCGGCGCACACCAGCTTGGTCGGGTTGCCCTCGCGCCCATAGTCCATCGAGCCCGAGGTGTCGAGCAGCAGGTAGGTGCGGAGGTTGGTCTCGTCCTCGAACTGCTTGACGTAGTGCCGGTCGCTCTTTCCGAAGGCCTTCCAGTCGATGTGTCGGATCTCGTCGCCGGGGCTGTACTCCCGGTGCTGGGCGAACTCGACGCTGGATCCGTGGTGAGGGCTCTTGTGCAGGCCGGTGAGCGCGCCCTCCACCATCTGACCGGCGCGGACGGTGAGGCCCGAGATCCGCGCGAGCAGCTCGGGATCCACGATGGAGCGGAGGGGGTCGCTCAAGCCTCGATGGCCTCGATCAATCGCCGCACCACGTCGGTGCTGCGCACGCGCTCGGCCTCGGCGTGGAAGTTCGTGAGCACCCGGTGTGACAGCACCGGCTCGGCCAGGGCCTTGATGTCCTCGCGACCGACGGTGAGGCGACCATCGAGCAGCGCCCGCGCCTTGCCGGCCAAGACGAGGTACTGGCTGGCACGTGGCCCCGCCCCCCAGCCCACGAACTCCTTCACGAAGCCCGGCGCGCTCGGGTCGTCGGGCCGCGTCGAGCGCACGAGGTTGACCGCGCACTCGACCACGTGATCGGCCACCGGCACGCGGCGCACCAAGTCCTGCAGGCGCAGGATGGTCGCCGGATCCAGTACCGACTCGACGGTCGCCTCGGCCTCGCTGGTCGTGCGGCGCACGATCTCGAGCTCGTCGGCGTGATCGGGATAGCCCACGATGATCTGGAACATGAAGCGGTCGAGCTGGGCCTCGGGCAGCGGGTAGGTGCCCTCCTGCTCGATGGGGTTCTGCGTGGCGAAGACCAGGAAGGGTGGCGCGAGGTCGTAGGTGGTGCCCGCCGCGGTGACCCGCCCCTCCTGCATCGCCTGCAGCAGCGCCGCCTGGGTCTTGGGCGGCGTCCGGTTGATCTCGTCGGCCAGCAGCAGGTTGGCGAAGATCGGCCCCTTGATGAACTTGAAGAAGCGCCGCCCGGTGCTGTGGTCCTCCTCGAGGATGTCGGTGCCGGTGATGTCGCTCGGCATCAGGTCGGGTGTGAACTGGATGCGACTGAAGTTCAGGTCGAGCGCCTGCGCCACCGTGCTGACGAGCAGGGTCTTGGCCAGGCCGGGGACGCCCACGAACAGGCAGTGTCCGCGCGCGAACAGCGCCACGAGCATCGTGTCCACGACGGTGCGCTGACCGACGATTCGACGCGACACCTGCTCGAGGATCGCTCTCCGTGCGGCCGCGGCCTCCTCGACCATCTTCAGGTCGTCGGGGGTCGGGGGCAGGTCGGTCATTGCAGCATCTCCAGGGTCTTCTTGGCGCGCGCGGCGAGTTCTGGCTTCCCGGCGTCGCCGTAGAGCTTGATCAGCGCCTCGTGCGGACGCGGGTGGAAGGGGTTGATGCCGACCGCCACCTCGAAGCTGGCGGTGGCCTGGGCCGCGTCGTTCTGGTGAAGGAAGGCTTCACCGAGGTGCAGGAAGGTGTTCACGAAGGTCGGATAGTACAGCCGCACCCTCTCCAACGTCTTGGGCACCTCGTCGAAGCGTCCGAGGGCGATCATCGAGGCCGCGGCGCCGTTCTGTACCACCGGGTTGCCGTCGCCGCCGGTCACGATCGCCTTCTGGTACTCGACCAGGGCCGCGGCGTCGCGCCCGCGCGCCCGCAGCAACTCGCCCAAGTGCGTGAAGTCCTTCACCTTCTTCTCTTCGATGGTGTCGTAGTCGGCCTCGGCCTCGGCCTCGGGCTGGTCCGCCTCGCCGGGCCGCTTGAACTTGAGCGAGGTCTGCACCAGCCCGGGCCAGGTGCGCAGCCCCTGGCCACGCAGATCGACCTTCCAGGCGGTCCAAAGGCCGTCGAGATCCCAGCCGTAGGCCCGCCGGAGCGCGGCGTTCATCTCGTCGCCGGCGCGCAGCCGCGAGATGAGCGCGTTGAGGCCCGGATAGCCCTTCTTCGCGTAGAGGAAGCCGATGACGGTGTGCACCTCGGCGAAGGCCAGGGCCGCGGCCTCCTGGCTGGGCAGCTTGGCCATCGACGGGTGCATCTGGCCGAAGGTGATGAGCTTGTCCTCGCGCAGCGAGCGGGCCAGCAGATCCTCCTGGGGCGGCTCGAGCGGAAGCCCCGGTTCGGCGTGCGCGCGGCTCTCCTCGAATTTCGCGATGCCCTCGTGCAGCCAGATGGGCACGGTGTTCCGGCTGACCTTGGTGACGTAGTAGTGCACGAACTCGTGGGCCAGCGTGTCCTGCCAGCCGTAGCCGCGCACCAGGGCCCGCGGCGACGTGATCATCAACCGGTTGTACTTGCACAGGGCGATGGTGCCGCTGGTCTCGATCTCCTCCTCGGTGAGGGGGCTCACTGCGGCCAAGTACTTGATTTCAGGGTAGATTTCGACGACGATCCGGTCGCGCGGCCGATAGCCGAAGTCTTGGGACAGCACTGCATCGACCCGGTGCAGGGTGTCCTCGGCGTAGGGCACCATCAGGCGGTCCTTGCCCTTGAAGCGGATCAGGAAGCGGCCATCGGCGCTGACGACCTCGTCGAAGTCAGAGAGCGCCTCCTGTGTGCGCGCCACCTCGTCGCGCACGGCGCGGACGGGGGGCGGCGCGTCTTCCCCCAGATCACCGATCAGCGCGTCGAGCGTGTGCAGGGCCTCGGTGTAGCGCCCTTCGAAGTACTGGGTGCGGCCGTTGAGGAAGCGCAGGCCAGGATCGCTCGGATCGTCCGCGAGCAGCGGTGTCAGCAGCTCGCGCGCCTCGGCCACCTGCCAGTCGGTGACGAGCGCGTGCAGGTCGCGCAGGGCGGCCTCGTCGGGTCGCGCGGCGGCCGGCGCCACCGTCACCAGGAGCGCCGCGGCCAGGAAGAGGGCGAGGTGTCGCGCGATCATCGGATCAGCGACTCGTAGTACCGCTTGACCTGCTCGCGGTACTCGTCGGTGGGCTTCTGCTTCATTGCGTCGAGCAACTCCTTGCGGAACTCGGCGGGCGCCTCGTACTCCTCGGCGCCCGGGATGCGCACGCGCTCGCGGCTGGTGTCGCGCCCGCGGTTCTGTTGGCGGTCCGCCCGCTGGGGCTTGTTCGCCTGCTTCAGGCCCTCCATCAGGGCGTTCAACTCGCTCATCGCCTGCTGCTGCCCGGGCTGGGCCTGGCCGGGGCGCATCTGACCGAGCTGATCGGCGGACTGCCGCATGGCGTTCTCGGCCTGCTGGACCCGCTGCATCGGCTCACCCTCGAGCGCCGGGAGCTGCTGCCCCCGTTTTTGCAGCCGCTGCTGAAGCCGTTTCGCCGCCTCGGCCAGCCCCTGCTGCTGCTGGCGGAGCTGCTCCCCTTCGCCCGGCTGCATGGCCTGCGCGGACCGCTGGCGTGCGCTCTCGAGCAGGTCGGACAGGGACTTCATCAGCTCCCGGTCCAGCTTCTGACCCTTCTCCACGAGCTCGCGGTAGTGCTCGCTGCCCGGATCGAAGCGGCCGAAGCGCTCCATCGCGTCGAGGTGATCCATCGACCGATCCGCCATCTCGAGCGCCTGGACCAGGCGGTTTTGTTCCAGCGCGCTCTCGAGCTCCTGGGTGCGTTGCCCCAGGTTGCCCATCTCCTCCTCGGCGATGGAGGGCATGCGCTCCCGCGCGAGCTCCTCGGCGGTCTCACGCAGCTGCCGCGCCTTGTCGCGCGCCTCGTTCAGCTGCTTGGCCAACTCCTCTTCGAGCGCCTTGCGTTGGGCCTCGGCCTGCTTCTTGGCGGCCGCGTCGGTCCGATCGGCGACCTCCTGCTGGCGCTTCATCAGATCGCGGGTCTGGTCCATCAACTCGCTGATGGCCTTCTGGAGCTCGGGGTTGGTCTCCTCGTGCAGGTCCTGCATGTCCTTGTCGAGGGAGGCGCTCAGCTCGTCGAGGGCCTTCGACATCTCGTCGAGGGCGCTCAGCGCTTCGTCGAGGCGGTCCTCTTGGAGCATCTTCTCGAGCTCTGCGAGTTGGTCCCGGGTCTTGTCGAGGCCCTTGGCGACGTCGTCCTTCTTGAGCCCGTCGAGGTTGAGGAACTCCTGCGGCAGCTTCTGCCGGATCTGCGCCATGCGCGCCTGCATCTCGCGGATGCGATCCCGCAACCGCTGAATATCACGCATGATTCTTGATTTGAGCGCGTCGCTCGGGTTCGCCTTGTAGGCCTCGATCAGCTCGCGCAGCTTCTCCTTCGAGGCGTGCAGCTCGTCGGCCAGCGCCGCCACGTCCTCGAGGGCCAGCCGAGCCACCATCGCCTCGACCAGGATGATCGTCTGTTCGAGCTCAACGACCACCTCGTCGTTGTGTCGGCGCCCGGTGCGCACCACGGCGTCGTCGAGCGCGTCGAGCCCCTGGGCCTCGCGGGCGGTGAAGCGGCGCTCCTCGGTCAGCCGCTTCTCGAGCGCGCCGAGTCGCCCGGCGAGCGCGAGGCGCACCTCCTCCGGGGTCAGGGGATCCTCCGCCATCGCCTCGACGATCTCGCTGAGCGCGGCCGCGGCCTCCGAAGAGCCGCTCGCGACCTCGCTGAGGCGCGCGGCCAGGCGCTCGCCTCCCCAGGTCAGCTCGAGCCGGTCGCCGAGCGCGTCGAGCAGGGCCTCGATCATCTGCTGCAGCTTCTCCGAGAGGGCCCAATGCTTCTGGTGGGGCGAGTTGACGGTGATGTAGCGCGTGACCGAGCTCCCGCGCTGGGGGCCGTCGACGGTGTCGTTGTCCCAGGCGACCACGGTCAGGGCGAGGCGGTCGCCGGGCTGGGCCTGGATGACGGTGAGATCCACCTCGTCGGCGCCCTCGTAGCGCTTGCCTTGCACGCCGGGCTGTACGAGCTCCTCGGGGTTGTCGGGCTGCTCGGCCAGCGCGATCGTGATGGCCGCACGGCTCAACCCGAAGTCGTCGCGGGCCTCGAATGCCACCGGCACGGCGCGAAGATCCTCCAGCGTGACGTCCTCGGCGGGCAACTGCAGCGTCACCGTGGGGGGCCGGTCGGGTTCGATGCGCAGCGCGCGTGGCTGGGACTCGACCATCAACTCGCCCGTCGGCACGACCATGGCGAAGCGCCACGTTCCGGGTGCGTCCAGCACGAAGGTCCCGCTGACGTCGCGTCCCTCGCGCACGGCGAGGGTGGTCTCGGCCTCGTTGTCACCGAAGCGGATGGCCGCCGCGCGGACCGGGGACAGCGTCGTGGCGGAGATCTCGACGCGGGTGCCGCGCGGGGCCTCGATGTCGCCGCCCGAGTTGGGGAGGGTGCGCGGCTTGCGACCGGTGTGGGTCGGGAAGGTCAGGGTGACGATCAGATCGCCCACGAGGGGGCCGGTGATGCGCTCGCCCTGGGCGCCGGCGCGATCGGTCAGCGCCGCCAGGCCGTCTGCGACCCAGCGAGGCGCGACCAGCATGAGCAGCAGCCAGACGGCGGCCACGCCACCCGCCGCGAGCCAGCCCCTGCGGGCCGGCGTCAGAGGCGTGAGGGCCTTCAGATCGGCGGCGTCCAGGCAAGCGGCCATCTGAGCGGCGAGACCAGCGGCCAGCGCAGGTGAGCCGGGCACGCCGTCGGGCCACTGCGTACGGAACTGGACGCTCGCCAGCAGGCCGTCGTGGAGCGTGCCGAGGCGGTCCTCGAGGTGGGCGGCCACCGATGCGTCGCCCCGGGTGGCGCGCAGGGGGCGCCAAAGCCCACGGGCCGCGACCACCAGGAGGGCCGCGCCGCCCACGACGGCCAGGACGGGGCGCCCCCAGATGAAGGGCAGGCCCAGGCCGAGCGCCGCCAGGGTCAGCGCCACGGCGCCGCCGACGACGGCCAGCGCGTAGCCCAGGGCCGACAGCGCCGCGCGCACGCGAAGGCGCGTCCGCGTACGGTCGATCGCCCGCTGGATGAGGGCGTAGGCGGGGGGGGGCGGCGTCATCAGGGGTCGTCAACTCCACCAACCGCGCGATTCGTTCCGCGCGGCGACCCCAAAGGGCCGATGGGTGGATATACGAGCAAGAGACACCTCATCGCCAATGATTGTCGTGCCGCCGAGCACCGTCGGGCGGCCGCCCCGACCCGGCGGGCGCCCCTCGCGAGCCTGAATGGGACCCTGAAGTGGGCGCCTCGAAACGAGCCCTTTCGAAGCCCGCGCTTTGAAACGGTGCGCTTTCAAATATGATGCGCCCCGCGTGAATGATGCGCACCTCGGGGCGTCGGCGGCGGAGGTCTTCTTGGAACCGACGGATGACGAGCTGGTCGCCCGGTGTCAGGCCGGTGACCAGGGTGCCTTTCGGCCGCTGGTCGAGAAGTACCAACGACGCGCCTACGGGATCGCGTATGGCATGCTCCGAAACCCAGATGACGCGATGGACGCCGCACAGGTGGCCTTTATCAAGGTCTTCCGGAACATCGGGGGCTTCAAGGGCGATAGCTCGTTCTACACCTGGCTGTACCGGATCGTCGTGAACGCATGCATCGACCACATTCGCAAGCACCGCAAGATGAGGCCGGTCGAGTACGACGAGACCTTCCGGCGCAGGGACGAGGCCGTCACTGTGGTCCCGCTGAGCGGCAACACCCGTCCGATGACTCCCGGGTTCAGCGTGGAGAACGAGCAGCTGGGGCAGGCCCTCGAGGTGGCCCTCGATCAGCTCAGCGAGAACCATCGCACCATCATCCTGCTGCGCGAGGTCGAGGGGCTCAGCTACGAGGAGATCGCCGAGGTCATGGACTGCCACCTGGGCACGGTCATGAGTCGGCTGCACCACGCGCGCAAGAACCTGCAGAAGGCGCTCAAGCCCTTCCTCGAGGCGTCGGGGAGCCATTTGGCGGATCGGGCCGGCGAGGGGGTGAGGAGGCGCCATGACTGATCAAGATCGAGACGCGCTGCTGCGCTTCGTGGACGGGCAGATGCCCCAGGACGAGGCCACGGCCTTCGAGGCACGACTCGCGCTGGACCCTGAGCTTCAGGCAGAGGCCGAGGCGTGGTCGGCGGTGGGCGACGCCTTGCGCCGGGACACGGCCGAGATCGTCGCGGCGGCCGACTTCAGTGGCTTCGTGGATCGTGTGACGGCCGAGATCGCGGCCGCCCCGGCGGCTGGGCCGGAGCCCACCCCGGCGGCGCGACCCTCGGCCCCGGCCGAGGCGGGATGGGACCGGCTGCGCGCTTGGTGGGGCCGCTCGTGGACGCTGGTCGTGGGCAGCGCGGTGGCCGCCGGGGTGGCGGCGCTCGTGGTGACGCGGGCCATGGGACCCGGCGCCACGGGGGCCGGCGTCGCGGGCGTCGACGAGGGCATCGAGACCTCGGCCCCCGTGGCCGTCGAAGCAGTGCGGAACGATGGCAACCAGACCGTGCTGATCAGCTCGCCGGCGGCCGACGAGCCTGGGGCGACGGTGATCTGGTTGCTGGACGACGAGGCGGACGAGGGCGACGCTTCATTGACGGAGGATCCCATCTGATGGACCGGCTCAAGCGCGGAACGCTGGCCTTGCTGGCCGGCTCGATGATGCTGCTCGCGGTGGCGGGGCCCGCGTTGGCCCAGCCCGGCGACGTGCGGCTCAAGATCGCGGTCATCCACGCGACCAAGACGGGTGGGCCGAAGGATCCGGCGCTTCGCAAGGTGCAGGGGGCCCTCGAGAAGGCCTTTGGCGGCTACACGCGTTTCCAGCAGCTCGCCAAGCACGACCTCGAGCTGCCCAAGGGCGTGAAGAAGTCACTCGCGCTGCCCAACGGGCAGACCGCCGAGTTCGTCTATCAGGGCCCGGCGGGGGCCAACGAACACAAGGTCAACCTGGCGGTGCCCGAGGGCCGCGTCGACATCGACGTCCGGCTACCGATGAACCGGGTCTTCTATCAGGCGGGCTTCAAGCACGACGGCGGCATCCTGATCCTCGCCCTCTATCTGCGCCCCATCTGAGAGGGTGTTTACAGACCCGCGGTACTTCGCCGCGCACACCCCCCGACGACGATCTCTTCGTCGGTCGGCGCTTGGATGAGCTCTCATCGTCCTGCGGCCTCCCGCCTCGACCTCGCCGCCAGTGGCGCACCCGGCTCGACCTTGGAAATGTAGACACCCTCTGAAGGCGGCCGCTGCCCCGTGATTCCGGGGCGCCGCCGTGCTAACACAGCCCCGTGGCCGCCCCCCACTCCCAGCCAGAGCTCCCGCGACCGCTCTCCATCGGCGAGCTGACCGACCAGATCAAGGATCTGCTCGAGGCGAACCTCTTCAACCTCTGGGTGGTGGGCGAGCTGAGTCAGCTCAACCTCCATCGAAACGGGCACGTCTACCTCACGCTCAAGGACGCCGAGGCCCGCATCGACGGTGTGGTCTGGCGCAGCACGGTGGCGCGCCTGCGCTACCGGCCCGCCATCGGTGAGCAGGTGCTGGCCTTTGGGCGCGTGGCGGTCTACCCGCCCCGGGGCGGCTACCAGTTCGTCATCGATGACCTTCAGCCCGCCGGCGCTGGGCGGCTGCACGCGGCCTTCGAGGCGCTCAAGCAGCGCCTCGCGGAGGAGGGGTTGTTCGCCGCCGAGCGCAAGAGGCAGATCCCGCTGCTGCCGCGCGCGGTGGGGGTGGTGACCAGCCCCAGCGGCGCGGCGCGCCGTGACATCGAGGCGGTGGTCCATCGTCGGTCGCCGCAGATCCCCATCGTGCTGTACCCGGCCCGAGTGCAGGGGCCGGGCGCTGCAGACGACGTCGCGGCAGGTATCGAGGCGGTGGCGCGGGTGCCCGGCGTGGACGTGGTCATCGTGGGACGCGGTGGCGGAAGCGTCGAAGATCTTTGGGCTTTCAACGAGGAGGTCGTGGCGCGCGCGATCGCCGCGTGTCCGCTGCCGGTCATCAGCGCGGTGGGCCACGAGACCGATCTCACCATCGCGGATCTGGTGGCCGACCTCCGCGCGCCCACCCCATCGGCGGCAGCCGAGGCTGCCGTGCCCGAGCGGGATCAGCTCCTGGCGTGGGTGGACAGCCTGGTCGACCGCCTGGACCGGGCGTGGGACGGGCGGCTGGCGCGGCGGCGGGCGCGGCTCGCTCACCTGGAGCAGGCCTTCGTGCGCGGGCTGGCCTTCGACGACCGACGACTGACGCTGCACCGTCTGGGCGAGCGGCTCGGTCGGGCGGCGCGGGGGCGGCGCGAGGCAGGGACGCGACGGCTGAGCGGCCTCGCAGAGCGGCTGCGGGCCTGTGATCCCGCGGCCCGC
>CALBMW010000814.1 GCA_937896275.1 uncultured Myxococcales bacterium | reverse complement strand
CGAGACCTCGAAGGAGGAGATGCAGTCCCTCAACGAGGAGCTCAACGCGGTCAACGTCGAACTCGAGACCAAGCTGGACGAGCTGTCACGCGTCAGCGACGACATGAAGAACCTGCTCAACGGCACCGACATCGCGACCGTGTTTCTCGACAACGATCTTCACATCAAGCGATTCACCGACCGCGCCCGTCGGGTCATCCGGCTCATCCCGACGGACGTAGGGCGCCCCATCGGCGATCTGGTGTCCGCGCTCCAGTACGACCGCATCTCCGAGGACGCCGCGGAGGTGCTGCGCACGCTGATCCCCCGGGAGGCCGAGGTGCGCGGCGAGGGCGGCACGGTCCGCTATCTCATGCGGATCCTGCCGTACCGCACCGCCGACAACGTCATCGACGGCCTGGTGCTGACCTTCGTCGACGTCACCCAGTTCCGCGCGCTGCAGGAGAGCGAGCAGCGGCTGCTGAGCGCGCTGCGCGACTCGCCCGTCGCGGTCTGGGGGCAGGATCTCGACCTCCGCTACACGTGGACCTGCAGCGCGGTCCTCGGGCGCGCCCAGGACGAGGCCCTCGGCATGACCGACGACGATCTGTTCGCGGCCGACGAGGCGGCGATGCTGACCGAGCTCAAGCGCGGCGTGCTCGAGACCGGGGCGGCGGCGCGGAAGGCATTGCCCCTGTCGATCGACGGCGACCGGCGCTGGTACGACTTCTACGTCGAGCCGACGCGCCAGGGCGACGGCCCACCCGTGGGTCTGTCGTGTGTCGCCTTCGACGTGACGCAGTGGGTGGGCGACCGAACGCCGGGCAACAAGGGGCGTCGATGAGCAGGCTGCTGGACCAAGCGCTGTCGATGGTCGTGCTGAGGTCACGGGCCGAGTCCGCGATCTCGAATGGCACGCCGGGGGACGATCTCGACACCGCCGAGACGGTGTGGCTGGTGGACGAGCTGCGCCTGCATCGCGCCGAGCTCGAGATGCAGAACGAGGCGCTGCGCGAGGCCCTGCTCGAGCTCGAGGTCAGCCGGGATCGGTACCGCGGCCTCTTCATGCGCCTGCCCCTCGCGTGCATCCTGTTCGATGGCGAGGGCCGCGTGATCGAGGCCAACGCCGTCTCGAAGGCGCTCGCGCCGGAGCCCGGGTCCGCGTCACCCGGTCGACGCCTCTCCGGCTGGCTCGCGCCCGAGAGCGCCGACGCCTTTCACTTCCACCTGCGCGACGTCCGCGCGCACGGCGCCGCCCGCAGCGTGATCCACCTGCGGACCGCGGACGCGGGCGCCGCACCTTTCCGCATCGACTCGATGGTGTTGGCGAGCGGCCGCAGTCAGCCGATCCAATTCCTCGCGGTCCTGGCCGAGTGCGGCGCCGAGGCGTCGGCCTGCGGCGACGCGGCGTCACCCTGCGGCGCGAACCCGGAGACAGGGGGCCCCGAGGATCGGGTGGCGCTGGCGCAGTTGGCGGGCGGCATGGCCCACGACTTCGGCAACCTGTTGATGGGCATCATCGGGTGCGGCGAGCGCGCCCTCTCGGCGGATCAGGACCCCGAGCGCACTTGGGTCTACGTGAGCGAGTTGGTGGCGGCGGCTCGCCGCGGTGTCGGCCTGACACAGCAGCTGACCGCGCTGTCCCGCGACCAGCACACCTGGCGTCGCCTGATCGGCTTCGAGGGCGCGGTGCGCGCTTCGGCCACCCTGATTGAGCGACTGGCCGGGGACGCCATCACCCTCGAGTTCGACCTGGGCGCCCCCGGCGCGGCCGTCGTGGCGGATCCGGCGCAGATCGAGCGCATCCTGCTGAACCTGGTGGCCAACGCACGCGACGCGATGCCCGACGGTGGCACCCTGACGATTCGGACGGACGCGGTGACGCTCGGGTCGGGCGACCGTGCCAACATCGCGCCCGGGCGCTATGTCCGGCTGATCGTACGGGACACCGGCGTGGGCATGGACGCCGCGGTGCGCGCGCGGGCCTGTGAGCCCTTCTTCACGACCAAGTCGGCGAGCAAGGGCAGCGGCCTGGGGCTTGCGATGGTCGAATCGGCCGCGCTCGCGTTGGGCGGCCACCTGCACCTCGACAGCGCGCCCGGCAGCGGGACCACCTGCACCGTCCACCTCCCCCGCGCCGCCCACGACGTCGCGGTGCCGACCGGCGCCCGGTCGGCAGCGCCCGCGCAGGTGCCCGCGGCGACCGACGACGCGGACGAGCACTCCGCCGAGGACGTTCGCGAGGGCGCGTAGCAGGCGCCCGAGGCGCGACGACCGGTTATCAGCGGTCAGCGGTCAGCGGTCAGCCAGGCCGCTGAAGGCCCCCACCTGCCGGCCGGTCGCCGACGTGTCGGTCGCGTCGGGCCAAGCCGAGCGCTGAACGCTGGTGTCGAGAATCGGCAGGGCGGACGGGCACCCATCCGAGGGTGACTCTAGCCTCGACCCCGACCCACCCCCACGAGCACGTCAGGGCCCGGCGGTGCCCCTGTGACGTGCGGCGGGGGCTGATCGAGCGCCGCGACCGAGCCTCCGCGGCGCGCCCGGATAGGGACGCCACCTAGCCCCACCCCGGGCCCCAGCCCCCCCGACCTTCCGTCCCCGGCCCGATGGTCCGCGCGCCGTGGCCGCCGTAGAGTCTTCCCAGGGATGGCCGATGCTGGCCGGGAGGGGTGTCCATGTCCTACGAAGCAGATGCCTGGTACGTCACGTCGGCGTTCGAGGCGGAGGAGACTCTGCCGCCGCCGGAGGAGGATCATGCCACGGCTCCCGGCCCCGACAGCGGGCCGGCGGTCGAGTTCGGCCCGATCGCTGCGCACCTGGTCGAGGCCATCGCGCTGCAGGCATCGAACGGCGTCATCACGTACGCGAACCCAGCCTGCGAGGCCATCTGGGGTCCTGGCAAGGACGACGCGCCCGACGGCGGCCCCGCGTGGCTGACCGTCCTCCACCCGGCCGACCGGCCGCAGGTCGAGGCGAGCCTGGCCGAACGATCCAAGAGCGGCACGATCGAGTTCGATTACCGAGTGTGCCCGACCGACGGCGGCCTCCGCTGGATTCACCACCGCGTCTTCCCGTTGCCCGGCGCACCGCACGCCCCGCCTCGCGTGGCGCACGTCGCCCGCGACATCACGACCGAACGCTCCCTCGGGGCCGCGCTCCACCAGGCCCGTGCCCCGGACCACGTCGCCGCCCTCGCCACCGGCATGGCCCGCGACTTCGGCAACCTGCTCATGGGCGTCGTGGCCTGCGCCGAGCGCGCCGTGGGCGCGAAGGCCCCGGCGGAGCGTCGCGGCGCCTACGTCGTGGAGCTTCTCGCCGCGGCGCGGCGCGGACTGCGCCTGACACGGCAGCTCGCGTCGCTCGGGCGCGAGCAGCACGCGGCGCCTCGCCTGATCAGCGTCGACGCCACGGTGCTCGCGTCGGCCGGGCCGCTCGATCAGCTCGTAGGCCACGACGTGCAGGTGCAGCTCGACTTGCAGGCCCGAGGCGCCGCGATCGTGGCCGATCCGGTGCAGATCGAGCGCATCCTGCTGAACCTGGCGGCGAACGCGCGCGCGGCGATGCCCGCGGGCGGCACCCTCACGATCCGCGATGACACCGTCGCGCTCGATGCGGTCGAGGCCGCGGCCCACGGCACGCTTCAGCCGGGTCGCCACGTGCGCCTGACGGTGAGCGACACCGGCGTCGGCATGGGAGATGACGCGCGGGCGCGTGCCTTCGAGCCCTTCTTCACCACGCGGTCGGCCAGCGCCGGTAGCGGGCTGGGCTTGGCGATCGTCTGGTCGATCGCGCAGGATCTGGGCGGCCACGTCGCGATCGAGAGCAGCTCCGGGCGCGGCACGACGGTCGTGGTGCTGCTCCCGCGCGCGCGGACCGACATCGCGCACCCGGCCCGGGTTGTCACCTAGCCGTGACTGGGGGAAACGCCCAACATGCCTTCCGTCCCGCCCCCGATAGCTAGATCGCGGCGGTCCCGGTACTCTCTGACACTCAGGCACTCAGGCACTCAGGCACTCAGGTAGTCACGGCGCATATTCGGCACAGTTCTGACACCGGGAGATTCTCATGTCGGCAGAAGGCCGCGTTTGGTTCGTCACTTTGAGCCCCGGCACGGACGGCGGTACGGCTGACGCCGTGCTGGCGGGCGATGATCTCACCGTGTCGGTGGATCTGCGCGTGCATCGAGACGGCTGGGCCTCGGCGCTGGACCGCCCGTCCCTCGCCGATGCGCTCACCGCCGACGCGCGTGCGTCCCTTCGGCTGGTGCCGGGGGGCACCATCGTCCTCTACCCTCGGCCGGAGGTGATCAATGGGCGGGCGGGGCAGGACCCGACGCCCTGGGACGGCTCGCGGGACGACGACCGGACCTTGGATGGCGGCCAGGACCGCGCCGAAGCGATCATCGCGGCCGTGCACGACGCCGAGGGCCGCGCGCTTCGCCTGTACCTCGCACAGGGCGACGTGAACCAAGCCCATCGCGCGCAGCTGCAGCTCGAGCTGCTCGCCGCGGAGCTCGAGCACCGGGTCGAGGCCCGCACCGCCGAGCTCGCGGCCGCCAACCGGCAGCTCGCCGCCGCCAACCGCGAGCTGGACACCTTCAATCACACGTTGGCCCACGATCTGCGCCGGCACCTGCGGACCGTGTCGAGCTTCGCGGCCCTGCTGGCGACCGACTACGGCACCCTGCTCGACGACGAGGCGCGCCGCCTCATCCAGCGCATCGAGAGTGGCTGCGACCGCATCGACGACGTGCTGACCGCGCTCAACGACCTGCTGCGGGCAGAGCACGCCGCGCCCGCTCCCATCGACGTTGACGTCAGCGCCCTCGCCCGGGACGTCGTGGCCACGCTGCGCGCCAGCGCCCCCGACCGAGTCGTCGCGGTCGAGATCGAGAGTGGCATGCGCGTGCAGGCCGACCCGGCGCTGTTCCGCGTCGCGCTCGAGAACCTGATCGAGAACGCGTGGAAATACACGGCGTTGCAGCCGGTGGGCCATATCGATGTCGGCCGTGGTCCGGGCGACGCCCACACCCTGGTGGTGAGGGATAACGGTGTCGGCTTCGACAGCCACGATGCGACCCGTCTGTTCATCCCCTTCACCCGCCTCGACAACGCACAGCGCTTCCCCGGGACCGGCCTCGGGTTGGCGACCGTTCGCCGGATCGCGGAGCGGCTGGGCGGCTCGACCTGGTGTGAGCCGCGGCCCGAAGGCGGCGCCGTGTTCTACTTCCGACTGCCTGAGTCCAGCGCCGCGGTCGGGGAGGGGTCCGCCTGAAGGAGCCATCAGGGTTCATCCCGGCGCCTTTCCATCGACGGCCCGATAGGAAGCGCGGCCGGCGAATCCTAGAGTCACGGACCAAGGGGTGAGGTTCGTGCCGCGAGGCCTCCTGGGCGCGGCAGCTTCGTCCGAGCAGTGCAGCGAGTCGTGCAGCGAGCGCGCTGAGGCGACCATCCGCGTGACCGTCGAGGTCATCGACCACCCCATGCCCCCGAAGGGAGGCTCTCATGTCATCCGACGCGCGGATTTGGTGCATCACGCTGGCGTCCGGGACGGAGCCCGGCGGCCTGCCGCTGGACGACGGGACCGACGAGATCTGCGCCCCGGTGCAGTTCTGTAGCCTGCCCGACGGCGAGACACCGGTGGCCGCGGCCGTGGCCCGTGCGCGCCGACTGCGCCACGTCGCCGGACACCTGCTGTTCCTGCGCCCCGCGCAGCGTCCCTTCTGGCAGTGGGGTCCCGAGGCCGATGGCGGTCCGACGATCTTCCTCGAGGACCACGATCGCGGCAGCGGCACGACGGCGCTGACGGCGCTGGCCTACGTGGTTCAGGCCGATCCCGACGCCACCATCGTGATGCAGCCGACCCACTTGGCGGTCGCCGACGACACGGTCCTCCAGGCGTCCATCCTGGCCGCGGCCCGGCTCGTGAGCAGCGGCGACAACCGCCTGCTTGCGCTCAGCCTCGGCGAGGATCAACCGCCTGGACCGCCCCCCAAGGACCGCGGCGCGGCCCGATCCGGTGCACGCCGGTCGACCGTCGGGGCCAGCGCGACAGACGCGGCATCGACGCGACCGGGGCGGCGCCCGAGCGGCTTCGTCGTGGGACAGGCCAGCGCCTTCGTGCGCGCCTTCGATCGCATCGAGCATCGCCTGGTGCACCTCCTCCTGACGGTGGCCCGCGCGCGCCCCCACGATCTCGCCGCGGCGGCCGAGGCCCTCTACTCCAAGACGGCGCCGCTCGACCTCATGGGCGACGTGCTGGCGCCGGCGGGGTCGCTGGTGCGGGTGATGGCCGTGCCGCCCTGCGGTGCGGTCGATCTGCGCAGCGCGGCGGCGGTCTCGGCCTTCTTGCGGCGAAGCAGCGCGCCGGTGAGCCGCCCGCGCCGCAGGCTGCCCACGTCCCAGACCCCCGGGGGGGTCCCCAGTGAGGAGGACGCCCCCGACAGCGCCTACCAGGAGGTGGTCTCGTGAACGATCAATGCGCCAACCGACGCCCGCGCATCATGGTGGTCGAGAACGAGCCCCTCGTACGCGATGTGCTCGCCGACCTGCTGCGCCCCGAGTTCGACGTGCTGACGTGCTCGACGGGCCTCGAGGCGCTCGATCGCCTGGCGATCGACCCCCTCGACGCGGTGCTCGCCGAGGTCGATCTGGTGGGCATGGACGGCTTCGAGCTGCGCGCACACATCGCGCGGGCGTGGCCCGACACCGCGGTGCTGCTGATCACGAGCGACCCCATCGAAGCGGACTGCTGGGCGTGGGACGACGACTGCCTCATCCCCAACCCCTTCGACGCCTGCGCCTGCGGCGCCCACATCCGGCGCGCGGTCCAGGCGCACTGAGCCGGCGGGCGCGGACGGAGGTGTCGGAGGGTCCCCCGGTCCGCCGCCCGGGTGGAGGCAACCTCGGCCTCGAGGGCGTCCGGCCGGTCGCCCACGTGACGGTCACCCGCGCCGAGCTGAGGGCTGAGGGCTGACCGCCGAACGCTCAGTCGACGCCACGCTCTGCGTGCTGGCCCGACAGCGCCGCCGCGGGCACGTCGCAGCACACCTGAAATCCCTGCATCGGGGTGGCGCCCACCGCCAGTTTGGCCCCGATCTGAGCGGCGCGCTGGTGCATGATCAAGATGCCCAGCCCGCTCCCGCGCTCGGCGTGCTTCTTCCGCCCGAAGCCGTTGTCACACACCATCAAGGTCAGCGCACCATCCTGACCAGTACGAAGCGACACCACAACCGACGAGGCATCGGCGTGCCGCTGCGCGTTGTGCAGCGCCTCCTGCCCGATGCGGAACAGGTGCTGCGCCACGCCCTGATCGATGGCGGGTATCGTGTCGCTCTCGAAGCAGCACACCGGTCCCCCGTACCGGTTCATCTGGTCGACCAGCGCTCGCAGCGCGTCGTCCAGCCCGCGCTGGCCCAACGCGGGCAGCACGAGCGCGCGGGTCGCCCGCCGCACCTCCCGCTGCAGCTCGCGGATGTGGCGACCGATGCTGTGGGCCAGCTCCGCTTCGGGCGCGTCGCGGGCGGCCAGCCGGAAAGCCAGATCGCCCACCAGCATCGAGACGCCGGTGAGCGTCTGGCCCACGCTGTCGTGCAGCATTTGGCCGATGCGCTCCCGCTCACGCGCCGGCAGCTCGGTGAGTTGTTCTTCGGCGGCCTTGCGCTCCGAGAGGTCGACCACGACGACGACGAAGCAAGGGGGCCGGCGCCCCTCGACGAACTGGATCGCCTCGGCCAGCCGGACCCAGACCCATGACCCGTCGCCCCGCCGCAACTGCACCTCGGAGCCCCCCGCAGTTGCAAGATCTAAGAGCGGCGAGGATCCATCCGCTTCCAGCGGCGCGAGCACGTCGCCCACGGGCGCGTCGATCAGCTCGGAGACATCACGGCGCAGCAGCGCGGCCAGCGAGGCGCTGGCGTAGCGCACCCGCCCACCCTCGATCATCGCCATGCCCACGCCGTCCCTGTCGAGGGCCCCCATGAGCGCGGCGACCTCGATGCTGTCGGTCGGCGACCGGCGCGGAGGCCGGTCAGTCATGGCGGGGGTCCACGCCGCTCGGCCCCTGTCCGTGCGTCTTCGCC
>CALBMW010000813.1 GCA_937896275.1 uncultured Myxococcales bacterium | reverse complement strand
CCGCGTCGAACCGCGCCGCGTCGAACCGCGCCGCGTCGAACCGCGCCGCGTCGAAGAGCGTCGGGTCCGGCGGACGCGCGTCCTCGGGCATCGGCGGGGACGCGTCGAGGCCCGTGGCCGCATCGGGCCGCGAAGGCACGCCACGGTCGACCGTCGCGGCCGGATCCGAGGCGCCGCCGCCGTCATCGCACGCGACCTGCGCGCAGCACAGCAGCAGCGTCGCCCATGTCCACACGCCGCAGGCGTTCAAGGTCATTCCGTCGCCCTCCGTCACGGGATCGCTACAGTCACGGCTCGCCACACTAGCCGAGAGGGCGCCGCAGGGTCACGCTGCGCTCATCGGCGGCCCGCGCCCCGGCAGCCCTCGGCGGGACCCCGCCCGCGCGCGGCTCGTCCCAAGACGCTCAGGCCGGCTGACCGGCCTCGAACCAAGCCTTCAGTCGCGCGAGGCCCTCGTCGATCGACACCGTCGGCGCGTAGCCCAGGTCGCGCTTGATCGCGCTGATGTCATAGTGATGCGCGGTGCTCAACTGCCGCGCGACGAAGCGCGTCATCATCGGCTCATCGGTGCGACGCAACACACGCCACACGGTCTCGAGCACCGCGCCGGCCGCGTACGCGACCGCCGGAGAGATCGAACGTTCACAGGGCGGCAGGCCCGCCGCCGCGAGCATGCCGTTGATGATGTCGGCCTGGCGACGAGCGTCGTCGTTGGTCACGAAGTAGGTTCGCCCCGCGCACGCCGCGCCCGGCTTCAGGTGGTCGGCGGCGAGCAGGTGAGCGTCGGCCGCGTTGTCGACGTACACGGTGTCGATGCGTTTGAGGCCGCCACCGACGAGGCGTAGACGACCAGCCCGGGCGCGCGCCACGACGCGCGGAAACAGGTGGTTGTCGCGCGGACCCCACACCAGGTGAGGGCGCAGGGCGACGGTGGCCAGATCGGGTCCGTTGGCGGCCAGGACCGCGCGCTCGGCCTCGGCCTTGGTGGCGGGGTAGTGGGCGGCGAAGCGTTCGGCGTAGGGCGCCGATTCGTCGACGTCCTCGAGATCGCCGCCAGCGTGCACGACGCTCGGGGTGCTGGTGTAGACGACGCGACCGACGCCGTGCGCGCGGCAGGCCGCCAGCACGTTGAGCGTACCGAGGACGTTGGCGCGGTGGAACGCTTCGTAGGGTCCCCACACGCCCGGCAGCGCGGCCACGTGGAAGACCACCTCGCAACCGGCCGCCGCGGCGCTCACCGCCTCGGGGTCGGCCAGATCGCCGCGCATCACCCGGACGCCGCGCGCGGCCAGGGTCGGGTAGTCGCCGCGCGCGAAGCTCACCACCGTGTCACCGCGCGCGAGCAGGCGCCCGACGATGGCGCCCCCCAGGAAGCCGCCACCGCCGGTGACGAGCGCCCTCACACCCTCTCCTCGGCCCAGCGAGCCAGGAGCTCGCGGTTGATCTTCGCGTTGTGACGGATGTCGACCGGAAAGCCGCGGTGCTCGAGGAAGTCCACGATGCCGGCCGTGTGCGCGTGCCGGGCGCCGAGCGCGCGCAACTCACTGACCAGCGTCGCCCACTTGGGTGCCTTGAGGCCGGGCTCCCGTTCGACGCAGATCAAGGGACGCTGCGCGCCGGGCGCACCGAGGCCGACGAGCGCCGTGCGAAAGACCGAGGGGTGCGTGTTGAACACGGCCTCGCAGCAGATCGTGAAGAGCGTCCCCTCCGGGGTGCGCACCCGGTGCGCCTTGCGTCCGCAGAACCACAGGCGACCCTGAGCGTCGAAGTAGCCCACGTCGCCCATGCGGTGGCGCAGCCGCGGACGGCCCGGGGCGGCGCCCGGCGCGCGCTCGTCGGGGATCTTGGCGAGCTTCGTGGACGCGTCACGGCCGAAGTAGGCCTCGGTGGTGGTCGGCCCCAGCACCACGATCTCGCCCACCTCACCGGTCGCGACCTCGACGGCCAGCTCCCAGCGGTCGATGGCATCGTCGGTGATGGCGATGACACGCACGTCGTTCGGCGGCACCGGAAGGCCGACGCACACGCCGGCGCCCTCGTTGGTCTTCGCCCAGGCCTCGCCGAGCAGGACGTCGCTGGCGATGGTCGCGACGGGCAGGTTCTCGGTGGCGCCGTAGGGCGTGTGCACGCGCGCGTCGGGTCCGAGCATCGTGAGGAAGCGTTCCATCACCGGGCCGGGGACGGGGGCGCCGGCCGAGATCACCCGGCGCAGCGTGGGCAGGGTCTCGCCCGCGCCCGGACCACCTGGGCCGCCGTAGCGCCCGACCGTGTTCAGCACGGCGGGGCTGCCGAACATGTTGGTCACGCCGAAGCGACGCACCAGCGCCACGATGTGCCGCGGATCGACGCGCGCCGGCCGCGTGAAGTCCATGCGCGGGATGACGGTGGTCATGCCAAGCGCGGGGTCGAACAGCGCGAAGAGCGGGAAGGTGGGCAGATCGACCTCGCCCGGCTCGATGCCATAAGCGTCGCGGATCATCTCGACCTGCTCGACGAAGTGGCGATGGGCATAGACCACGCCCTTGGGCACGCCGGTGCTGCCGCTCGTGAAGAGGATCGCGGCCACGTCGTCGCCGCCGGTCGCCGCCACGAAGGCCCCCGAGCCGTGCGCGTCGGCCCCGGCGGCGTCGCCCGCGGCCTTGACCTGCTCGAGTGATACACCGCCGCCCAGCAGACCGCGCAGCCAGGACGGGCCGCCGACGTGGACCAGCGTGCGGACCGACTCCCTGCCCCAGCCGAGCAGGCGCCGCGCGGCGTGCGCGGCCGGGATGCCGATGAAGGCCTCCGGGCGTGCCTCCGCGAGGCAGGTCTTGAGGTGACGGAGCCCGATGCCGGGGTCGATCATCACCGGCACCGCCCCGGCCTTGAACAGACCGAAGGTCAGCTCGAAGAAGGCACGGCCCGGCTTGACCATCATCGCCGTGTGCACTCCCCGGCCGACGCCGAGGACGGTCAGGCCCCGGGCGATGCGATCGCTCTCGCGATCGAGCTCGGCGTAGGTGCAGTGCGCGTAGGCCGGCTGACCCTCGGCGTCCGTCCCGCCACCCGCGGCGGGGAAGTGGATCGCCGGCAGATCGGGCTGACGGGCGGCCAGGCCAGGCAGGAAGGCCGCGATGTTGACGATCCGCGACGCCACGTCGGCGGCGCGCGGGATGCCCGGGGTCAGCGGTTCGACCTTCGAAGTGACCGACTTCACGACGGATTCTGGCTCGGGCGCGCATCTGGCCGGTCGAGGAACTCGGCGATCAGCGGGATCAACGCGTCGGCCGCGTCCTCGAGGACGTAGTGGCCGGCCTCGGGGTAGCGATGCACCTCCGCGTGGGGCACCAGCGCGACGAAGCGTTCGAGGAAGTGATGGTCGAAGACGAAGTCCTTCATGCCCCAGGGCAGCAGCACGGGGGTGTCGCTCAGCTGGCCCAGTCGAGCCTCGGTGTCGGCCACGATGGCATAGGACGCGTCGCGGGCGTCGAGAGGGATGTCCTGCACGAAGCGCAGCGTCGCGATGCGGTTGGCCCAGCTGTCGTAGGGGGCCGCGTAGGCGTCGCGCACCGCCTTGGGCAGCTTCCGCTGCGTCACCGCCATGTGCGTCGCGCCGCGGCTGAAGGCGTTGAAGCCGCGCACCACGAAGGCGCCCAGCCGGGTATCCCGGGCGAGCCACAGCGCGCGCGGGAGCTTCTTGGACCCCGGCATCGTGAAGGCCGCCGTGTTCATCAGCACCACGCGGCGCACCTGAGGCAGGTGGTCCAGCAGCCAGGCCGACGCGATCATGCCTCCCCAGTCGTGGGCGACGACGTCGACCGTCGCCAGCCGCAGGTGATCCATCAGCGCAGCCAGATCGGCCACGCGGCGTGCCAGGGTGTAGGTGTAGCGGTCGTCGCCGGGCTTGTCGCTCAGGCCGCAGCCGATGTGGTCGGGCACGATGCACCGGCGCGTGGGCGACAGCGCGCGCACCAGGTCGCGGTAATAGAAGGACCAGGTCGGGTTGCCGTGCACCATCAGCACCGGCGTGGCGGCCGCTGCCTCCTCGGCGCTCGAAGTCCCCTCGTCCAGGTAGTGATAGCTCAGCCCGTCGAGGTCGAGCCTGCGCCCCTCGAAGGGGTAGAGTTCGTGGGGCACGCGAGGCCTGGCCGAAGGTGTCGCGACCGCGTCCTCGCTCACCAGACCAGCTCGAACATCGCGCAGTTGAGGCCGCTGCCGATCCCCATGAGCGCCACGCGGTCGCCCTTGGTGATGCGCCCGGCTTCGACGGCCTTGGACAGGGTGATCGGCACCGAGGCCGGGCCCACGTTGCCCAGCTCGGGGAAGGTGAGCAGCGCCTTGCGGCTGTCCAACCCCAGCGTCTGGCAGAGCGTCGCCGTGTGAACGGCGCTCACCTGATGCATCACCAGCTCGTCGAGCTCGGCGCCCTGCCAACCGAGCAGCTGCTCGGCGCCCTTCCAAGTCTGTTGCGCCAGGGACACGCCCGCGAAGAGCAGCGCCTTGGTGTCGGTCTCCATGTGATCGTTGTGACCCCAGCAGAGGCCGCTGTGCTGGGTGGCCGCGCGCATGACGCCGCCCTTGAAGACGGCGCCGTCGGGGGCGAGGTCGCGCCGCGTCATCAGCATCGCGACCGCGCCCGAGCCGAGCGTCAGCGTGGCGAACTGCCGACGGAACGAGGCCTCGTCCATGTCGGCGCCGAGCATCCGCTCGATGGTGACCTGCTGGATAGAGCGGCTGCCCTCGCCATCCACGATCAGGCCGTACTCGATGGCCCCCCGCTCGAGGAGCGAGCCGACCATCTCCATGGCGTTGAGGAAGGCCAGGCAGGCGTTGCCGATGTCGAAGTTGAGGCAAGAGGGCGCGAGGCCGAGCTTGCCATGCACGAGGCACGCGGTCGAGGGCTCGACGAAGTCGCGACACACCGAGGTGTTCACCAGGACGCCGATGCGATCGGGGCTCACGCCGCTCTCGTCGAGCACCTTCCGGGCGGCCAGCGTGGCGGCGTCGCTGGGCTGGACGCCCTCGTCCCACCACCGCCGCGCCTCGATGCCGGCCACGTCGCGCAGGATGCCCGGCCGGATACCCAGGCGCTCGTAGGTCGGCGCCAGGCGGTCCTCGAACTCGGCCGAGGTGATGCGATGCGGTGCATCCACGTGTGCCAGGCCCGCGACCGCGACGTTCTCGAACAGCATGCGCCACTTCCCCCCGGGCGTGCGAAAGGCGCCATTCGGGCCCGCCGAAGCCCACTTGTCAATGCTTTTGGGCGCGAGCGCATCAGGGGCCCACCAGCGCGCACGGCCGAGCCGCCCCCCGGCCAAGCCATCCTCGACGCGCGCGTCTGGGCGCAGGCCGTGCGTGGCGCGCTCGGGGCGTTCCCCCCTTCGGCCCGCGAACGCGGCGGTGTATGCTGCGCGGACCATGCCGCCGCCCGACGCCACCCACTGGCCGACCCGCTGGACCGAGGAGATGCTCGAGGCCCTCGAGCCGAGCGAGCACGACTTCCAGGAGTTCAAGGGGTCTCTCTTCATCAGCGACGCGAAGGGCATCTCGGCGGACTTCGTCGGCTCGCTCTCGCGCCAGGTCTCGGCCTTCGCCAATGGCGCCGGGGGCCGCCTGTTCTTCGGCATCGACGACGACGGCCGGGTCGACGGCGGCGTGCCGGTCGATCTCAAGGGCGGTGGCACGCGCTCCTGGCTCGAGGACGTGATCCCCGGGTGCGTGGATCCCCCGCTCCGCCGCTTCAACGTGTACGAGATTCCCTACCCGGGCGCCGGCCTGGCGACGCGCATCCATCCCGGCTGCGGCGTGTACGTGGTCGAGATCCCCGCGAGCGAGGACGCGCCCCACCAATCGCTCGACTATCGGTACTACCTGCGCATCGCGGGCAAGTCGCGGCCGATGGGCAACGTGCACATCCAGGACGTCGTGCAGCGCACGCGGCACCCGCGCGTGGACATCACGCGCATTGGGCCATACGGCCGGGCCGAGCGCGTCGCGAACGATCCGCGCGGGCCCAAGACTCACCTGTGTTTTCAGGCATTCCTGACGAACCTGGGGCGCCACCTGGCCCGCCACGTGGGCGTGGAGCTGATCCTGCCGCGGTCGATGGTGAACAGCCAGGTGCGCGCGCGCATCCTCGCGACGCCCGGCGTCACGCTCACGCAGCGGCCGGGCTCGCTGTACTTCTTCAGACACCACCCCTATCCCGTCTTCCCCGATCAGGAGATCGCCTTCCTGCGCTTCTGGGTGGCGCTGCACGCGGGCAACGCCGAGATGGTCCGCACGGGCGCGGCGGCGATGGAGTGGCGCGTCTTCGCGGACGACGCGCCCCCGCAGCGTGGGAGCGCGCCGTTGCAGCGCTACGCGGTGGTGCGGCGGTCGCTGAAGTGGCTCGACGGGCAACTGCGGCGGCCGAGCGAGGGCTGAGCGCGGGCCCAGGCCGACGACCAGGACGGCGTGGCGGGCGAGGCGTCGTAGGACTGGACCTCCGCCCTGGTGCGCTTGGGTAGGGCTACCGCACCGGGCGGCGCAGGGCTACCCCAGCGGGGCCCGCACCGCCGGAGGATGCCGGGCGCGACGCCGCGAGCCGCGGTCCCCGGCATCCCGAATCCCCGCGAGGGGTCCCGATCCCCGCGAGGGGCATGGCCCTTGAAAGGCGGGCCACCGTCACCCCAACCGCGGAGGATCCTCATGGGCACCGAACTCGAGCAGCCCCCACCCATCACGCTCGCGCTCATCCCCGCCGCGGGCGCCGGGGCGCGCCTCGATCGACCGGCCACCGCCAAGGCCCTGGTGGACGTGGGCGGTGAGCCGCTCATCGGCCGACTGCTGCGCCAACTCGCGGCGGCGGGCGTCCAGCGAGCCGTGGTCCTCGTGGGGCACGGGGCCGCGTCGGTGGAGGAGGCGATCCGATGGCTCGTCCCGCCCGGCCTGAGCGTCGAGGTGCGGCCCGCGCCGGGGTGGCGCGGGGGCCTCGCGCGGACGCTCGAGGCGGCGCGCGACCTGTTCGACGAGCCCTTCGTGTTGGCGATGGCCGACCACGTGTTCGACGACGACCTTGTGCGGCAGATGGTGCGCGAGCGGCCGGTGGACGAGGTCGTCGCGTTGGTGGAGCCCCTGCCCCGCCGCGTCTTCGACCTGGGCGCGGCCGTGAAGGTGGCGCACCAGGCGCGGCGGCCGGCGCGCTTCGGGCGGGGCCTGCGCACCTACGATGCGGTGGACGCGGGGCTCTTCGCGTGCGCCGCGGGCGTGCTGTGGGATGCCCTCGGCGCGGGCAGCGATCTGGCCCACGCGATGGACCGGTTGGCGCTGCAGGGGCGCGTGCGGAGCGTCTCGACCGAGGCGCGGTGCTGGGACGACGTGGACACGCCCGCGGGCTTGGTGCACGCCGAGCTTCGCCTCCGGCAGGGGCAGCGCGCGCGGTCGAGCGCCGCCGATCCCCGGCCCGCGGTGCCGGCGACTCATGGCTTCACCACCGGCGCGCCCGTGACCACCGAGATCGTCGTCCGGCGGGGGCTGGCGCGCGATCCGGTCGCGGCCGGCGTCGTGCCATCGGCCTGCGCCGGCTCACCCGTGGTGGTCTTCACCGACGCGCGCGTCCTGCGCCTGCACGCGGCCGGCCTCGTCGACCGGTTGCGCGCGGCCGGGCATTCGGTGCGCGTGATCACGCTGCCCGAGGGCGAGTCCGCCAAGACACTGCCGCGCTATGTGTCGGTCGTCGAGGCCGTGCTGGCCCCGGGGGACGATGGGCACGCGGGGGTCGACGAGCATTCGGCGGTCGTGTGCGTGGGCGGCGGCAGCGTGTGCAACGTGGCCGGCATGGTGGCCGCGACGCTCTTCCGCGGGCTCACGCTGGTGCACGTCCCGACGACGCTCATGGCACAGTGCGACGCCGCGATCAGCCACAAGCAGGCCGTCAACGGCGCGCGCGGCAAGAACCTGGTGGGCGCCTACTACGCGCCCCGGCGCATCGTGGTCGACGTCGACCTGCTGCAGACGCTGGATCGGCGATGGCTGATCGATGGCTTCGCCGAGATCGTGAAGCACGCGCTCGCCCAAGACCCCGCCTACGCGGCGGATCT
>CALBMW010000812.1 GCA_937896275.1 uncultured Myxococcales bacterium | reverse complement strand
TGGGATCGGCGGACGCCCCGTGGGGGAAGACGAGCTGCAGCGACATCAGCGGGGCCTGTGTCTGCTGCAGGTACCACACGGTCATGCCGTTGGGCATCTGCCAGGTGGACACGGCCGGCGGATGCCAGACGGGTGCCTTGGCCTCCAGCGGTGGGCCGGCGCTTCGATCCGGACCCGCTGCTGCGGGCGCGGTCATGGGCGCCGCCACCGGCTCGGAGGCGGGCGCCGGGGCCGGCGTCGAGGTCGGGGCGGGCGTGGGGCCGCCGCCGCAGGCGCAGAAGGCCAGCGCGAGGGGGGCGGCGAGCGCGGTCAGCGTCAGGTGCTTCACTGGTCGCCCTCCTTCTCGGCGGGCTTCTCACCCGGCAGGATGTCGATGCGCAGGGCGGGCGCCTCGAGGAAGCGCGTCGCGGCCTGCACCTTCTCGGGCGTGAGCTCGACGTAGCGCGCCAGATCGGCCGCGAGGTAGTCGGCGCGCCCCGCCTGGTGGAAGTAGTTGCTCAGCAGCTGCGCCCGCGAGACGACCCCCTCGATGCGCTGATAGAAGGACTTCTTCCAGCCGTTGAGCGCGCGGCTCATCTCGTCGGCGGTCGGCGGCGTGGCCAGCGCGGTCGCGAGGGCCGCCTCGAGCGCCGGCGCCACCTCGTCGACGGTGTGCCCCGGGGCGACCGTGGCCTGCACCACGAAGAAGCCGCTCAGGCCCTGCGACACCTGAAAGGCCGACACGTCCTTGACCAACTTCTGCTGATAGACCAGCGGCAGATACAGCCGGCTCGTCTTGCCATCCGAAAGCACGGTGGCCAGCACGTCGAGGGCCGAGTCACCCTCCTCGTAGAGCGCGGGCGAGGGCCAGGCCAGGTAGATACGCGGCAGCTTGACGGTGTCGGTATACGTCAGGTGCCGGGGCTCGGTGGGCACCGGGCGCGTCGCCTGGGGCGTCGGGGCGCGCTCGCCAGCGGGCATGTGCCCGAAATACTTGGTGATCAAGGCCTTGGTGGCCGCCGGGTCGAAGTCGCCCACGACGGTCACGACCGCGTTGGCCGGCACGTAGTATTGCCGGAAGAAGGCCTTCACGTCGTCGAGCGAGGCCGCGGTGAGATCGGCGTGCGAGCCAATGGTCGTGTGATGATAGGGGTGCCCCTCGGGGTGGAGCAGCTCGGTCAGGTACTTCCAGAACATGCCATAGGGCGTGTTCTCGTAGCGCTGTCGGCGCTCGTTCTTCACGACGTCGCGCTGGTTGTCGAGCTTGCCCTGATCGAGCGCGTCGAGCAGGGACTCCATGCGGTCCGACTCCATCCACATCGCCAACTCGAGGTAGGGGCTCGGCACCCGCTCGAAGAAGTTGGTGCGGTCGGCGTTGGTGGTGCCGTTGATGACGCCGCCGATGGGCTCGAAAGGCTTGAAGTACTCGTCGTCGTAGTGACCCGAGCCCTGGAACATCAGGTGCTCGAAGAGGTGGGCGAAGCCGCTGCGGCCCTCGGGCTCGTGGGCTGACCCGACGAGGTAGCGGACCTCGACGGCGACCACCGGCAGGCGGTCGTCGCGGCTGAGCAGCACGGTGAGCCCGTTGGGCAGCGCGTATTGCTCGACGTCGATGTGGGGCGCGGCCTGCGGCGGCGCGGTCTCGGGCGGCGCGGTCTCGGGCGGCGCGGCGGCGACGCAGGCGGCGGCGAGGCCGAGCAGCGCCAGGCGGGGAGCGATCCTTCGCACGCGGGGTTCCTCCGGCTGTGGGTCGGCGTGTCCATAGCACGCACGCGATGTCGAGTCGAAGCGCGCGTTGAAGCGCGGCGCGGGGCGGCGCATGCTGCACGGCGCACCCCGCGCCCCGATCACGGCGCGCGCGTCGGCCGGTCAGCCCGGCACGAAGGAGCCCAACCGATGGTCAGCGGCCTCGTCTTCCTGTTCCTCGCCCCGTTCGTTCCCCAGACCGCGTTGCTGGGGGTCGCCGCGCCCATCGCCGCGCTGGTGTTCGCGTTGACCAGACACCACGGCTGAGACCGCGGCGGGCCTTTGGCGTGCATCCCACGCCGCGCGGCGCTGCGCACGGGCGCCACGCGTGGGCAGCGGGCCCGCGGGGACGCGCCGTGGCCCGGCTCGCCGCGGGTGTTGCGAACCGGTCGTCGCAAAGCCTACGGTGCAGCCCCTGGATTCGGAGCCTCACATGCTTGGTGCCACCGAGGCGCGCCGCGACAAGGCTCGCGAGCGCATCGCGACCGCCGCCCGCGCCATCGCCAGCGAGGATGGTCCGGACGCGCTGTCGATGCGCGCGCTGGCCGACCGCGTGGGCCTGAGCGCGCCGGCGCTGTATCAGTACTTCCCGGGCCGTGATGCAATCGTCGAGCATGTGGCGCGCGTGGTGCTCGACGAGCTGGCGCGGGCGCTCGTGGCGGTCATGGGTGAGGACGCCGTCGAGTCGGTGGTCGCCATGGCGCGGGCCTATCATGACTACGCGGCGGGTCACCTCAACGACATGCACCTCGTCTTCTGTCGTCCGCCAAGCCGTCATTGGCCGCACGACCACGGCCCACCGGCGGGTCCGGTGCGCCTCGCCTTCGCCGACGCCGTGGCGCGCACCGGCGGTCGGGCCACGGCCGACGCGGTGTGGTCGCTGGTACACGGCTGCACCTCGCTGCACTTCAGCGGCATGGCGGTGGAGCCCTTCGACGTCGGCGACGCGGTGCGCCGGCTGCTGCGCGCGGGCGACTGATGCGGGCCCTGGGGGCCGACCGATAAACCGATCACTTTGGTAGGTAATGCGCGCTCACGGTGGACCGCGTCGGCCCACGTGCCCGGCCCTCCGAAGGACGACGCCGCACAATTCACGAGTTGATTCAGTAGGTTATGGTGCACGCGGCGGCGACGCTTGCGTCACGCGGTCGCGATCTCCTAAATACGCACCTATCCCCTGGGAGATTCGAGATGAAGCGCTTCGTCATCACCGCAAACCGCACCCATGACGGTCGCGCGGTGTATCTGCGGGCCGACCGTACGTGGAGCTTCGCGCTCGGCGAGGCCGTGGCCGTGGACGAGGGGCCCGACAAGGAGACGCTGATCGCCTGGGCGCGCACGCAGGAGGCCTTCGTGTGCGACCCCTACGCCGCGAAGGTCGACCAGCACGACGGCGCTCTGCGCCCGCCGACCACGCGCGAGCGCATCCGGGCGGCGGGCCCCGACGCCACCCTGCGCGCGCTGGGCTACTGAGCCGGCCGAGGCCCCCGATGTACCAATACGACCACCACGATCAGGTGCTGGTGCGCGAGCGCGCCCGGCAGTTCCGCGATCAGGTGCGCCGCCGCCTGTCGGGCGAGATCACCGAGGACGAGTTCAAGCCGTTGCGCCTGCAGAACGGCCTGTACATGCAACTGCACGCCTACATGCTGCGCGTCGCGGTGCCCTACGGCCTGCTCTCGTCGCGCCAGGTCCGCCGCCTGGCGCACATCGCCCGCACCTACGATCGCGGCTACGCGCACCTCACGACGCGCCAGAACGTGCAGTTCAACTGGCCCGGGCTCTGTGACGTGCCCGACATCCTCGATGAGCTGGCCGAGGTCGAGATGCACGCCATCCAGACCAGCGGCAACTGCGTGCGCAACGTGACCTCCGATCCCTTCGCCGGCGTCGCGCGGGACGAGATCGCCGATCCGAGGCCCTACTGCGAGTTGCTGCGGCAGTGGTCGACCTTCCACCCCGAGTTCGCCTTCCTGCCGCGCAAGTTCAAGATCGCGGTGACCGGCGCCGAGCACGACCGGGCCGCGGTCTACTTCCACGACATCGGGCTCCGCCTGGTGCGGGGGCCGCGCGACGTGGTGGGGGTGCAGGTGATCGCCGGCGGGGGCCAGGGCCGCACGCCGCGCGTGGGTCAGGTGGTGCGGGCGTTCCTGCCCGAGGAGCACCTGCTCAGCTACGTCGAGGCCATCCTGCGCGTCTACAACCGCTACGGGCGCCGGGACAACAAGTACAAGGCGCGCATCAAGATCCTGGTCGAGGATCTGGGCCTCGAGGCCTTCGCCGACGAGGTCGAGACCGAGTGGGCCGAGATTCGGGACGGCGCGCTGCGGCTGGACGCCGACGAGCTCGATCGCCTGCGCGCCGCCTTCGCACCGCCGCCCTATGAGCGCGGGCTGCCCGGTGACGAGGCGCTCGAGGCGCCGCGGCTGATGGACGAGGACTTCCGCCGCTGGTGCGACGCCAACACGGTGGCGCACAAGGTCGCCGGCTACAGCGCCGTGACCGTCACCGTGAAGCAGCACGGGCTGCCGCCGGGCGATCTGACCGACGGACAGCTCGACGCGCTGGCCTACCTGGCCGACCGCTTCAGCTTCGGGCGCGCCGTCGTGACGCACCGACAGAACCTGGTGCTGCCCGACGTGCCGACGCGCGACCTGCACGGGCTCTGGCAAAAGCTGATGGAGCTGCGCCTGGCCGCGCCCAACCTCGACCGCGTGACCGACATGATCTGCTGCCCCGGGCTGGACTACTGCAGCCTGGCCAACGCGCGCTCCATCGGCATCGCGCGCGAGGTCGAGGCCCGCTTCTCGGATCCGGCGCGGGTGGAGGAGGTCGGCCCCGTCACCGTGAACGTGTCGGGCTGCATCAACGCCTGCGGCCATCACCACGTCGGTCACATCGGCGTGCTGGGCATCAGCAAGCAGGGTGAGGAGTACTACCAAATCTCGCTCGGCGGCTCGCACGAGGACGACGCGGCGATCGGTGAGGTCGTCGGCCGGGCGCTCCCCTACGAGGCGGTGCCGGCGGCCATCGAGGCCATCCTCGAGATCTACGTGGCCCAGCGCAGCTCGCCCAGCGAGCGCTTCGTCGACTACTTCCGGCGCGTGGGCCCCGGGCCCTTCCAAGAGGTGCTCTATGCGGATCATTGAGGATCGGAGGGTGGTCACCGACCGCTACGCCTTCGTGGCCGACGACGCGCCGGTGCCGCCGCGCGGGCCGGTCATCGTGACCTGGGCGCGCTGGCAGGCGGAGCGCGCGGCCTTGCAGGGTCGGCGCGAGCTGGGCGTGCGCGTCCCCGGCGCGGTGGCCCCCGAGGACGTGGCGCCCGATCTGCCGCACTTCGCGATGGTGTGCGTCGAGTTCGCCCGCTTCGGCGACGGCCGCGGCTACACCACCGCCCGCTTGCTGCGCGAGCGCTTTGGTTATCGCGGCACGCTGCGGGCGGTCGGCGACGTGATGCGAGATCAGCTGTTCTACATGGCCCGCTGCGGCTTCAATGCCTTCGCCGTCAAGGAGGGCAAGGACGTCGACGACGCCCTGCGGGCCTTCGAGGAGCTGAGCGTGAAGTACCAGCCGGCCGTCGACGAGCCCCTGCCGCTCTGGAAACGGCACCGCCGCGCCTCGTGAGCGGCGCCCCCTTCGACCTGGCGCCGGTGGCCGGCAGCCTGGGCGTCGACGTGCTGGGCCTCGACCTGGGCGCCGCCCTCGATGACGCCACGATCGCCGCCGTCGAGCGGGCGTTGGCGACGCACGGGGTGCTCTTCTTCCGGGATCAGACGCTGTCTCCCGAGGCGCAGGTCGCGCTGGGGCGGCGCTTCGGCACCCTCGACGTGCATCCGGCCTACAGCAGGGAGGGCTTCCCGCCCGCGCTCGCGATCCTCGAGCACTCCGGCGAGCACCCCTCGCTCATCGAGGAGTGGCACACCGACATGACCTTCCGGGCCTGCCCGCCGCTGGGCAGCATCCTGCAAGCGCGCGTGGCGCCGGCGGTGGGTGGGGACACCCTGTGGTCGAGCATGCACGCGGCCTGGGAGGGGCTGAGCGACCGCCTGCGTCGCCTGCTCGTCGACATGACCGCGGTGCACGACTTTCGGCAGGGCTTCCGGCACAGCCTCGCGACGCCCGGCGGCGCCGAGCGCCTCGCGGCGGCGGTGGCGGCGAACCCGCCCGTCGAGCACCCGGTGGTGCGCCGACACCCCGTGACCGGTCGCCCGGGGCTGTTCGTCAACCCGCTGTTCACGACTCACCTCGTGGGCGTGCGGGAGGCAGAGAGCCGGGCGCTGCTCGACCTCGTCCACCGCCACGCGACCGCGCCCGAGTACACCGTGCGCTTCCGTTGGGCCCCCGGCAGCGTGGCGTTCTGGGACAACCGGGCCACCCAGCACCGGCCGGTCAACGACCACGGCGCGCAGCACCGCCTGATGCACCGGGTGACGATTCAGGGCGACCCGCCGGAAGGGTTCGCGTCCTGAAGGTCGCTCGGCAGGTCGCTCGGCCGCGGCCGGCTTGACTTCCCGTCCCTCCCGTTTCAGCGTCCCCTCGGAGGAGGATCCCCCGCGGTGCGAGAACCGACCTGCCCCCGCTGCGAGTCGACCTATGACCCGCCCGCCGACACCTGCGCGCAGTGCCGTCCGGGCGGCGCGCCGGTGTACCTGGTGGACCGTGCGGCGTTGCGCGCGACGCCCGCGCCCGCCCGCTACCTGTTGGGGCTGGTGCTGGACGGGCGCTTTCGGGTCGACGGCTACCTGGGCGGCGGCGGCATGTCGATGGTCTACACCGCCACTCAGCTGTCGATGGATCGCCCCGTCGCGCTGAAGATCATCCGCACGACGCTGATGAGCGACGCGTCGGCCGAGGCCCGCTTCGAGCAGGAGGCGCGGTTGCTGGCGCGCATGACGCACCCGAACGTGGTGCAGGTCTACGACTTCGGCAAGGCGCTCATCGATCCGGGCAGCGCGCCCGTCTTCTACATCGCGATGGAGAGGGTCCTGGGGGGCAGCCTCAGCGACCGCCTCGCCGAGGGGGCGATGACGCTCGACGAGGCCGTGGCGACGGGCCGCGACGTGCTGAGCGGGCTGAGCTTCGCCCACGCCCAGGGCATCGTTCACCGCGATCTGAAGCCTGACAACGTGCTGCTCGACAGCCAGACCGGCCACGCGAGGCTGCTGGACTTCGGCATCGCGAAGGCGGTGTCGGCCGACGGCGCGAAGCTGACCGGCACGGGGATGCACCTCGGCACGCCCGACTACATGGCGCCCGAGCAGTGGATGGGTGAGCCGGTCGACGGGCGCACCGACCTCTACGCCTTCGGTTGCGTCTTCTACGAGATGCTCACCGGGGGCCCGCCCTATCCCGCCCCGACGCCGATCGCGAAGGCGCCCCAGCACGTGCATGGGCCCATCCCGGAGGCACGGCGGCCCGACGGGGTGATGCTGCCGGAGTCGGTGCAGCGGGTGGTGCGGCGCTGCATGGCCAAGCGGCCCGAAGACCGGTACGCGGACTGCGAGGCGTTGATCGCTGCGCTCGTCGGGCTGCGCGCGCTGGGGGCCGCCGACGGGGAGGGCACGTCCGCGGAGTCGGCGGGGCCGGAGGTCGCGCCGGCTCGGGGTGGGCGGCTACGGTGGTGGGCGGCGCTGGCGGG
>CALBMW010000811.1 GCA_937896275.1 uncultured Myxococcales bacterium | reverse complement strand
GCCCCGACTACGCGATCGTGACCACCGAGAGCACAGAGCCCTCGGCGCTGTTTCAGAAGTTCCTCGACGACGCCGCGCGGCAGGTGTGCGCCCGCCGGGTCGAGGCGGATCTCGCCGATCCGTCGACGGCGATCCTGCTGCCGGCCGAGGGGGTCGACGACGCGCGCCAGCTCATCGGCCTGGCCGAGCGCTTCCACGGGCGGACGCTCGAGGTGGGCGACCCCGATCTGGCGCGTTGGGCCTGGCTGCTGCAGTCCGCGAGGTTCGTGGCCGAGGCGCCGACCGATGGCTGGCAGGCCGTGTGCGTCGGTCTGTTCACCCACCCTGACTTCTTCACCTACTGAGGAGGCACGGCGTGCGCGAGAAGTTGAAGAACCGCGTGACCCGTCGCGACCTCCTGCGCGGCGCGCTGCTGGGCGGCGGCGGCTTGGCGGTGCTGGGTGGCCTCGGCGTCGCGCAGCGCCTGGCCACCGCCCGCGCCGCCGTGCCCGACGCGCCCGACCGTCGCTACATCTTCGTCTACTTCCCCGGTGGCTGGGACGTGCTGCTGGGGCTCGATCCGCGCGACCCGGTGCGCTTCCACGACGGCAACCTGCGACAGACGCTCATCCAGCCCGGCTACGACCAGCTCGTGGGCACCGACGCGCGGCTGATCGAGGCCGGCGGCCTGACCTTCGGCCCCTACATCGGCGACCTGGCGCGGCACGCCGACAAGGTGTGTGTCGTGCGCGGCATGAGCATGGACACGCTGACGCACGACGTCGGCCGCCGGCGCTTCCTGACCGGCAAGCCACCCAGCGGCCTGCTCGCGCGCGGCTCGTCGGCCAGCACCTGGCTGGCGGCGTATTACGGCGGTGAGGAGCCCATCCCCAACCTGTCGGTGAAGGTCGAGGCCTACAACCGCGACCAGCCCGACTTCGCCAGCGCGCTGCAGGTGCAGGGCGTCGACGACCTGCTGCGGGCGCTGCGGCCCAGCGAGCCGAGGCTGTCATCCAACCTGCGCCGCCAGATCGACGCGACGCTGAGCGAGGCCGCTGCCTGCCCAGGCGAGCGTAGATCCGCGATTTGGCGCGCCGCCGAGAGCGGCCGCACGAAGGCGCGCGAGATGGCCGGCGGCGAGCTTGCGAGCCTCTTCGACTTCGCGGCGCGGACGCCCGAGATGGAGGCCCTGCGCGACTTCTACGGCTTCACCGCGACCCAGGGCGCGAGCCCCGAGGCCGCCGCCGCGCTGGCGGTGCAGGCGATCACCCACGACGTGAGCCGCGTGGTGAGCATCACCGTCACCGAGAGCCTCGACACCCACTTCACGGACTGGACGACCGACCAGGGCCCCCGCCAGGCGCGTGGCTTCGCGGCCGTGTCACGCATGATCGAGGACCTCGCCAGCCGCCCCTATCGCGGCAGCGGCGAGAGCTGGCTCGACCACACGGTCATCGTGGGCTTCAGCGAGTTCAGCCGCACCGCGCTCTTGAACACGCGAGGCGGGCGCGACCACCACCTGACCAACAGTTGCTTCCTCGCCGGCGGCAGCATCCGCGGCGGCCAGGCCATCGGCGCGTCGTCGGACGTGGGCATGAACCCGCAGCCGGTGAACCGGACGACAGGGCGCGTGGATCCTGATGGCGAGGTGATCCGGCCCGAACACATCCTGCAGACGCTCTACGACGAGGTGGGCGTGGGGGACGGCGCGGATCTGCGGGTGCCGGCCTGCCGGAACGATCCGGCGAACCCGTGCGATGATCGGATCACGCTGCCCGTGATGCTGCGCGGGTGATGCTGCGCGGGTGATGCTGCGCGGCGTCCGCTGGAGGCGTGGTCGATCGTTCACGAGGGCGGAGGTTCGACATGGCGAACTGGTTCGTGGCGCTGCCCGTCGAAGCGGCGGACTGGCTGGCGAGTGCGCTGGCAGGGGCGCCCGCGGGGCTGCGGCCGTTTCATCCCGAAGACCTTCACGTCACCGTGGCCTTCCTGGGAGACGTGAGTGAGGCCGCGGCCCGCGCGGGTTGGGAGGTCGCTCGGGCGGCGCCTGCGCCGGGGGCGCCCTGGGCCGTGACGCTGGGTGGGCTGGTGCCCATGGGGAACCCACGGGCGCCGTCGGCCATCGCCGGTCGCGTCTTCGGCGACGATCGCGTCGCGGCGTTCATGGGGGCGGCGCGCGGGCCAGCCTGGGCTGCCGCGGGGGCGCCGCCCGACCGTCGGC
>CALBMW010000810.1 GCA_937896275.1 uncultured Myxococcales bacterium | reverse complement strand
CGGTGAGCCGCACCGTGATCGACAAGGTGCTGCAGGAGGGCACCTCGATCATCGCGGCGGACGCCTTCGGCGACGTTCAGCTCAAGGGCCACGCCAGCATCGTCGACAACGCGATCCGATCGGTCATGTGCGCGCCGGTCGTCAGCCGCGGGCGCGTCATCGGCATCCTGTACGTGGACATCCGCCGGGAGGGGCGTCACTTCGGCGGCGAGGATCTGCGCTTCCTGAGCGCGATCGCCCAGCAGGCGGGCATCGCCATCGATCACCTGGTGCTGCGCGACGCGCTGGTGGCCGAGAACGCCACGCTGCGCAATCAGGTGACCCAGCGACACAACCTCATCGGCGAGAGCGCGGCGATCGGCGCGGTGCTGACCTTCGTGGGCAAGGTCGCGCGCACCGACTCGACGGTGATGCTCAACGGTGAGAGCGGCACGGGCAAGGAGCTGGTGGCCCGCGCCGTCCACGCCGCCAGCCCCCGCGCGGGCCGGGCCTTCGTGGTGGTCAACTGCGCCGCCCTCACCGAGACCCTGCTCGAGAGCGAACTCTTCGGTCATGAGAAGGGCGCCTTCACCGGGGCCACGGCGCAGACCAAGGGGCGCTTCGAGCTCGCCGACGGCGGGACGCTGTTCCTCGATGAAGTGGGCGAGCTGAGCCTGAGCTGCCAGACGCGTTTTCTTCGGGTGCTCGAGGAGGCCTCTTTTCAGCGGGTCGGCGGCACGCGCACCATCGAGGTCGACGTGCGGGTCGTCGCGGCGACGAACCGCGATCTGCAGGCGATGGTGCAGGCGGGGAGCTTTCGAACCGACCTCTTCTACCGGCTGCAGGTCATCCAGATCGAGTTGCCCCCGCTGCGGCGGCGCTCGGGCGACGTGCCCCTGCTGGTACAGCACTTCGTTCAGCGCTACGCGAGCAAGATGGGGCGGCGCATCGAGGGCGTCGAGCCCGCGGCGATCGAGGCGCTGGCCGACTATCCGTGGCCGGGCAACGTGCGCGAGCTGAAGAACGCCATCGAGCGCGCCATGGTGCTGGGCGAGGGGTCCGTGCTGCGCCTCGACGACCTGCCCCCCTCGATCACCGGCCACACCGGGCCCACGGCGAAGGTCGCGCCGCACCGCGGGGGCGTGCGCACGTTGAAGGAGATGGAGCGCGACGCGATCGTGGCCGCGCTGCGCGAGACGCAGGGCAACAAGGCCCGCGCCGCGGCGCTCCTCGAGATCGACCGGTCGACTCTCTACAAGAAACTCAAAGACTACGAGATCGACGCGTGAGCGAGGTCAGCGCAGGCACCATCCTCGTCGTCGACGACGAGAAGAACATCCGGCGGACCCTGGCCCTGGTGCTCGAGGGCGAGGGCTTCGAGGTGCTCGACGCCGCGAGCGCCGAGGACGGCCTGGCCATTCTGGCGCGGCGGCGCGTCGACGCCGTGGTCATGGACGTCTGCATGCCCGGCATGGACGGGCTGTCGGCCCTGCGCGCCATCCTGCAGGACGACGCCGATCTGCCGGTGGTGATGATCAGCGGTCACGCGTCGATCCAGGACGCCGTCGAGGCGACGCGGCTCGGCGCCTTCGACTTCCTCGAGAAGCCGTTGGGGCGCGAGCGGGTGCTGGTGACGCTGCGCAACTGCCTCCAGCGGGGGCGCGACGCCGAGGAGTTGCGGGCGCTGCGGGCGCAGTCTCGGACGCGGTCGCGCACCGGCCTGTTGGGCGACGCCCCGATCATCGAGAAGCTGCGGGTGCAGATCGATCGCGTCGCGCGCACCAAGGCGCGCGTGCTCATCACCGGCGAGTCGGGTACCGGCAAGGAGCTGGTCGCCCGCGAGGTGCACGAGCGCTCCGACCGCGCCCGCAAGCCCTTCATCAAGGTCAACTGCGCGGCGATCCCGCACGACCTGATCGAGTCGACGCTCTTCGGCCACGAGAAGGGCGCGTTCACCGGCGCGGCGGGTCGGCGCCGGGGGCACTTCGAGCTGGCCGACGGGGGCACGCTGTTCCTCGACGAGATTGGTGACATGAGCCTGTCGGCCCAGGCCAAGGTGCTGCGCGTGCTGCAGAGCGGCGAGCTGACGCGGGTGGGCGGTGAGCAGCCCATCGAGGTCGACGTCCGCGTGGTGGCGGCGACCAACAAGGATCTGGAGCAGGACTGCCGCGAGGGGCGCTTCCGCGAGGATCTCTACTTCCGGCTCAACGTGGTGCCGCTCGTGTCGCCGCCGCTGCGGCAGCGGCCGGGGGACATCGCGCAGCTCGTCGAGCACTTCCTCGAGCAGGTGTGCCGCGAGAACGAGTTTCGACCCAAGGCCGTGACTGAGGGCGTGCTGCGCCGACTGCAGGCCCACGACTGGCCGGGCAACGTGCGCGAGCTTCGTAACATCGTGGAGAGAATGGCGATCTTGTCCGACGACGTGATCGGTGAGGACGACCTGCCCGCCGACTTCGTGCGCCGCACGTCCGAGGCCGTCGCGGGGCCGGCGGGTGAGCTGTTCGAGCTGGGCTCGCTCAAGGATTACCGCGACGCCGCGGAGCGCCAGATGATCGAGGCGCGGCTCGCGGCCTGCGACTGGAACGTCAGCCGGACGGCCGACACGCTGGGGCTCGAGCGCACCAACCTGCACAAGAAGATGCGGTCGCTGGGGATCTCGAAGCCGGGCTGAGCCTCAGCTCGGCTGCGACGCTGGCGGTGGTGGCTTGGGCTTCGGTCTGGGCTTGTGCTTGGGCTTCGCCCGGCGCGGCGGGTTGGGGCGCACGGGCTTCACCAGCACATGGTCCCGTCGGTTGTAGACCGTGAACTGGCGCATGCGCAGGTTGGGCACCGGCTGGTAGTCGCTGGCCAGCAGTGCCTTGAACGCCGTCCAGTCGCGGTACAGCTCGTTGTGGGACACCACGATGAAGGCGGGTCGGTTCTTCTTCAGATCGGCGATCAGGTCGGCGTCCGGGCCGCCGGCCACGAAGCGGGTGGGCTCGGTGGGGCGGCGCCAGGTGTTGGTCAGGTTGTTGGTGACGACGCCCAGCACCTTGTAGTAGCGCGTCGCGGCCAGCCGGTCGGCGTGGAAGTAGACCGGCCACGCCCAACGGCCCCAGACCCAGATGGTGTCCTCGGGGCCGGTGTTGGGCACGATGACGCGCGCGGCCCGCTGGGCCTCGCGGTCGAGCGGGTGCTCGCGGCGGGCCCGGATGGCCTTCAACTGCCCCACGTCGTTGATCAGCGCGGGCACCAGCGCCAGGGCCGTGCACAACGCCACCGCGGCGGCGCCGGCGCGTCGGCGCGCGGGGCCGGTCCACGCCTCGGCGCGCAACCATCGGGTGAGGGCGCCGTCGGGGTGGGCGGCGATCCAGGCGGCCGCCGGCAGCACCTGCAGGTAGTAGCCCTTGAAGAAGCGGAAGCCGAGGGCCGCGCCGAGGAAGCTCAGCCAGAAATGGCCCCCCAGCAGGGCGCCGCGCAGCGTCCACGGGCGCCCCGGGCGGTAGGCGCCGACCAGCGTCATCGCCGCCAGCAGCGAGGGCGTCGCCATATACTCCCAGAAGCCCAGGAAGCCGTCCCCCACGCGCGGCAGCTTCTCGCCCCAGCCCAGTCGGCCCTGCGCCGCGTAGCGCCAGCCGCCCTCGGAGAAGAAGTAGTCGTGCACGAAGGTGCCCAGCGCGCCGTGCGCCAGGTAGTAGGCCATCAGCGTGCCGAACCCCGCCGCCAACCCGAGGAAGAGCAGGCCCGTGGCGCGGCGTCGCGGGGGCGCGTCGGCCCAGCCATCGGGGCGCACCCAGCGCCGGTAGAGGAGCACGACGAGGAAGAGCGGGAACAGCACCGCGGCCTGCCGCTTCAGCAGCCCCGCCCAGGCGAGCGCGAGGCCGGCGACGGCGAAGTAGCCCGCGCGACCGCCCCGCAGGCCCGCGATCAGCGCCACCGTGGCCCACACGTAGGGCATCGCCATCCAGGCGCCGTAGTTGATGTCGATGCTGTCGGTGATCGGCGCGAACACTGTGTAGATCAGCGCCGCCACGACCCCCGCGCGCCGCCCGTAGAGCAGCACCCCGCCCACGTAGACGCCGGCCCCGGCCAGGAGCGCCCACGCGCAGGCCACCCGCTGCAGGGTCGCGACCGAGCGGCCGAAGGCTCCCCACGACAGCCAGGAGACGAAGAAGCTGCCGGGCGCCTTGAGCTCGAGGCTGTCGACCATGGGCAGCAGGCCGCGGCGGAGAAGATCCGCGTTGTAGGCGATGCCGGCCGCGTCCTCGTTGTGGAAGCCCTCGGTGAAGAGCGCCGGCCAGCGCAGCCAGAGCGCGATCCCGCTCAGCGTCAACAGCACGGCGGCGTCGACCAGCCAACGGGCGCGGGGTGGCGGTGGGGCGGCCCCAGGGGCGGGCGCGGCGGGAGCGGTCATTCGGGGTCCGAGCGGTGCGCGACCCGCGTGGCGTACGGCCTGCCCCCACGTTGTGTCAAGCGGGACCGTGCGCTATGGTGCGCCGCTTTTCCGCCAGCCTTGCCACGGAGGGCGCCTTGGATCTGTCGGTGATCGTCCCGGTCTTCAACGAGGAGGAGAGCCTCCCGCGGCTCGTGCCCGAGATCCACGCGGCGCTGCGCCCGACCGGGTTCAGCTACGAGATCGTGCTCGTCGACGACGGATCGCGCGACCGCAGCTTCGAGGTCCTGCAGGGGCTGGCCGCCGAGGATCCGTCGCTGGTGGTGGTGCAGTTCCGTCGCAACTTCGGCCAGACCGCCGCGATGCAGGCCGGCCTCGACCACGCGCGCGGCGATCTGGTGGCGCTGATGGACGCGGACCTGCAGAACGATCCCGCCGACATCCCCAAGATGATCGCGGAGTTGCGGGCCGGCGACCTCGATCTGATCGCGGGCTGGCGGGCCGATCGCCAGGACACGTTCATCAACCGCAAGCTGCCCTCGATCATCGCCAACCGCATCATCAGCTCGACCACCAAGGTGCGGCTGCACGACTACGGCTGCACGCTGAAGGTCTACCGGCGGGAGTACGTGGCG
>CALBMW010000809.1 GCA_937896275.1 uncultured Myxococcales bacterium | reverse complement strand
CCGGTGACGCGACGGCCGGTGACGCGACGGCCGGTGACGCGACGGCCGGTGACGCCGCGCTCGTGGACGCCGAACCGGACGCGGCGCGGCTGCCCGAGATCGAGGTGTCGCTCGCGACGCTCGACGCCCCCCTCGAGACGCTCGAGCAGCCGATCAGCGGCGCGGACACCAACGCGCTGCGGCTGGGCTTCGACTGGGCCGCGACCGAGCCTTGGCCGACGCTCGACCCTGAGGGTCACCCGGCCCTGTTCTATGGGCTGGTGCTGGTCGCGAGTCACGCCGATCGGGCGCTCCTCGACCTCGTCGAGGTGCACCACTGGAGCCTGCCGCTCTTCCCCGAGGAGCGCGCCCGCTGGGACGGACAGGTCGGCATCGTCAGCCCGGTCGGCGACGGCTACGGCGCCTTCGAGTTCGCGATCATCCCCGGCGCCGCCTTCAACCGAATGCGCGAGGCCGCGCTCGACGGCGAGCCGGTCTTCGAGGTGGTGCTGCGGCGCGACCCCCCCGCGGGCTACACCCACCCCGACGGCAGCCTGCGCTACGAGGCCCTGCTGCGCGGTGGCTTCCGCTACGACCCGCACGTCGGCATCGAGCGGCCCCGCAGCCAGCCTCCCGCGGTCGGCTTCCGGGCCGAGCCCTTCATCGTCGAGCTCATCGCGGCCATCCTCGCCATCGACCGCGACGCCCGCGACGCCGTCGAGGACGCCGCCGGCGAGGTCGATCATGCCTTCCGGGAGCTGGCCGAGGTGACGCTGCGCATCGACGTGCGCAACACGGATCCGGCCTTCAACCCGCCCGCGCCCGATCCCCCGTTCGCCATGCGGCGCGCCTGGCCCTCGGCGCTCGACGGCTACCGGCGCGGCGCGCAGCTCCCGCTCGAGCACGTCCAGATCGTCACCGGCGTGGGCCTGGGGCACCACCGCACCTGGACCGACGTGCGCGGCCAGGCCACCGTCGAGATCGGCCGGGACGCCGACTACCTCGTGTGCATCCGCATGGAGAACCACGCCGCCTTCATCAGCGAGCTTTGGGAGTCGATGCAGATCTGCGACTTCAACAGCGGCCTGCTGGTGGTCAACGTGCCCGAGGACGCGACGGTGGCGCTCACCGTGGCCGACTGGCACGTGAACATCCTGGCGCAGATGACCGACGCCTGGCGCTACGCCTCCGAGCGGCTGGGGCACACGCCGCGCCGCCCCGCGAGGATCCTCGTCGGCGTGCTCGCGGACATCTTCGGCCAGTTCAACGGCAACCGCGCCTTCGCCCTGTGCGGCGGCTTCGGGACGCTGCAGGGCCTCGAGTTCGAGGCCATCATCGACGGGGTCACGGCCATCCTCGTCCTCGTCCCGCTGCCCCCCGACTGGGTGGCCTTCGCGCAGATCGGCATCCAGGTCTTCGCCCGCACCGCCCTGAGCTTCGACATCATGTTCCCCGGCGGCGGGGGCCAGAACGCGACCATCAGCCGCGGCGTGCCCACCCACGAGTACGGCCACTTCCTGACCTGTGAGATCACCCACGCGATCGACTCCTGGAAGCTGAGCGAGTCATGGGTCGACGTGGTCAACACCTCGCTCTTCGTGGGCCAGGCGCCGGGCGTCGAGAACCTGTACGTCATCGAGGCCATCGCCGACTTCTTCGCGTCCCAGGTCGTCGGCGGCGTCAACTACTTCACCCCACCCAACGCCGTCGGCGCGACCTCGCTGCGTTATTGCGAGCCGCGGCTGACCTGCGTGGACGAGAACTACGGCGGCCCCGCGCGCCCGGCCGTCGCCTTCGCCGATCAGCTCGCGACGATCAACACGCTGCTCTTCGACGCCTTCGACGGTCACCTGGGCACCGTGGCGAACACGATGGGCACCGGCGCCGCGTGGGAGGCCGGGGTGAGCGCCCAACTCGAGCTCGCCGACGACGTGTCGGCGCCCCCCGGTCCGCCCGACGAGAGCATCGGGCTGCCCACGCAGGCCTTCTTCCAGCTCATCCGCAACTGGGCCTCGGTCGCGAACACCTGGAATCACCGCAACCTCGTCCGGGCGCTCGTGCTGACCATGCGCGGCTATGGCTACGGTGACCCTCAGATCTGCCAGATCCTCGCGCTGCACAGCGGCACCGGGCGCTGCGAGGACGTCCCCGGCGGCGATCTGGAGGTGGCTGACTTCCCCCCCGCCCGGCCGCTCATCACCGCGCGCCCGGAGCGCCCCGCCGACCGGGCCGGCTGGACCTGGCGCGACGTCTCGTTGACGGCCACGGGCTTCGAGGCGGAGTTCGGGATCGAGGGCATGGCGCCGATGCCCGAAGCCATCGCCTACGCCCGCGAGGCGAGCACGGAGCGCCTGGGGCTGAGCCCCGACACCGCCTACGTCTTCCGCGTGCGGACGGTCAACGGCGCCGTCGCCAGCGGCTGGGCGAGCGATCGGGTGGTGACGCTGCCCGAACGCGTGGCGGTGGCGCCCCGGCTCACCCCCGTCCGGGGCGGGCTCGAGGTGGAGTGGGACGCGGTCGCCGCGAGCCGCTACGAGGTCGAGTGGTCGCGCCGCGGGGCGGCCTGCGTCGAGGACGCCGAGTGCGGCGGCGACGCGCGCTGCGTCGGCCGGGCGTGCGAGGT
>CALBMW010000808.1 GCA_937896275.1 uncultured Myxococcales bacterium | reverse complement strand
GCCCTCGAGTGGGGGCGGGAGCGGACGCTGCGTCGGTACCTCGACGCGCTGCTTCGCGCCCACGCGGGCAACGTGAGCCACGCCGCGCGGCAAGCCGGCGTCGAGCGCGAGAGCCTGCACCGACTGCTGCGCCGTGCGGGCCTGGACGCGGCCAACTATCGCTGAGGCGAGCGGCCGTGGGTGTCGCCGCTACTCGGCCGGGTTCACGATGAACTCGCCCATCATGCCCAGCTCGGCGTGCTCCAGGATGTGGCAGTGCGCCATCCAGCGGCCGGGGTTGTCGACGTAGGCCCGCACCGTCACGGTCGACAGGCCCGGGACCAGCACGGTGTCCTTGAGGCCGGGCTGCTCGGTCTCGGGGCGACCGTCGGGCACGATCTCGAAGAACTGGCCGTGCAGGTGGAACGGGTGCTCCGGCCCGGCGAGGTTGCGCAAGGTCAGGGTGACCGTCTGGCCCTGCTCGAAGGTCATGAGGGGCTCCATCGGCATGGCCTGCTCGTTGATCGTCCACTCCAGGCCGCGCGGGCCGTTGCGGACGGCGAAGCGCAGCTCGGCGTCGACGTCGGGCTCGCGCTCGATGGGGGCGCGGGCGGGCCACTCGAGCTCGGGCGGCGTCGCGTCGGCCGCCCGGACGTTCACCTTGTAGACCGACACCGCCTGCTCGACGACCTCATCGCCCTCGACCACGGGCACGTGGCTGACGAGGTGGGCGGCCCCGGCGCGGTCGTAGCTGATCTCGAGGTCGTATCGCTGGCCCACGGCCACGAGCAGCCGGTCGGTGGTGTAGGGCGCGGTCAGCGCGCCGCCGTCCGTGCCCACGACGCGCATGCGGGCGCGCTGCACGGACAGCACCATGGTCCGGGCGTTCGCGGTGTTGATCACGCGCCAGCGCTCCACCTGGCCCACGCGCGCCTCGCCGGGCTCGGGCTCGGCGCGTCCGTTGGTGAGCAACACGTTGCCGTGGCGCCCGTGCATCTGCTCGGGGTGGCTCGTGAGGAAGGGGTAGAGGGCGCCGCGCCCGTCAACCAGCACGTCGTCGAGGATCAGGACGCGCTCGGCGTCGGGGCGCGGATCGGCGGGGTCGTGCACCACGATGGCCCCGTACAGCCCCTTCTCGACCTGCTCGTTACTGCGGACGTGCGGGTGGTACCAGAAGGTGCCGGCGTCGGGCAGCGTGAACCGATAGGTGAAGGACTCGCCGGGCTGCACGGGGTGCTGGATGCGCGGGTTGCCGTCCATGTCGTCGGGGATCCTGAGGCCGTGCCAGTGGACCGTCGTGGGCTCGTCGAGGTCGTTGGTGAAGTGGACGACGAGGGTGTCGCCGACGGTCGCGTGCAGGGTCGGCCCGGGCACCTGCCCGTTGTAGGCGAGGCCCGAGTAGCGCAGGTCGTCGGACACGGAAACCAGCGCCGCCGACGCGGTGAGGTTGAGCTCGACGATCCCGTCCGCCGCGTCGAGATCGGTCGCAGGGGCGGGCTCCACGAAGGGCACCGGCGGGGGGGCGGCGTCGGGGGTGGCGTCGACGGGCTCGGCGAGCGCGCCGTCAGGGGCGGCGAAGGCCGCGTCGGGGACCGATGTCCCGAGGTCGTCCAGCGATTCGGCGGGATCGGATCCCGCCGACCCGTCGTCGCAGCCGACCGTGGCGAAGAGGACGAGCGCGGCGGTGAGCGGCGCGCAGACGGACGCGAGACGGATCATGGAGTGCTCCTTGCTATGCCCTGCTGCGGGGAGAACCTCGTCGTGGCCGCGCGGGCGACGGCGAGGACGCACCGGCGACGCAGGGTAGGGGGTTCGATGTGTTTGGGCCACCGCTTCGCACAATGCACGCTGCCCGCAAGGCCCTGACGCTGGGGTCGACCGACCTGGCAAGCCCACCTTCCGCCCAGGCGCGCGGTGAGGTCGCGAGACTCCATCTTGGGTGGAACTGTCCGCTGTGGACGGTATTTTCACCGCTGGTATGCGGGTGACCCCGGCTGTATGCTCTGACCGCCGCGCCGTGTGGGGATGACGAGCACGCGCGGCTTACGTGAGGAGGTCTCGATGGTTCGCCGCTTGGTGGCAATTGCGCTCGGGGTGTTCGTGTCCGCGGCTCCGGCCGTCGCACAGATCACCACTTTCAGCCGGGACGTAGAGACGTCCATCGACCGGGGCATCGAGTGGCTCAACGGTCAGGGGGCCTTCGATCAGAACAGCCGCGCCGGTGACGCCGCCGGCCTGACGGCCATCGCCCTGCTCGAGAAACGAGAGAGCGCCGATCTGCACGCAGATCCAGTCGGCTATCGGAACGCGACGCCCCGCGACAAGGCCCGGCTCGACCGCATCATGGGCTACATCATCGGCCGCTCGCGCAACGCGGGCTTCTACGCCTACCGCGACGGCGCCGACATGATGGCCCTGTCGATCTACCTGACCAGCGGCGGGCCCGATGGCCAGGGCGGCATCGCCTCGGCCAACAACGTCATCGGCCGCATCGTGGCCAACCAGAACGGCAACGGCTACTGGTGCTACACCAACGGCGGCTGCTCGGACTCGTCGACGACCCAGCTCGTCATGGCCGGCCTCGCGGCGGCCAAGCGCCTGTATGGTCCCAACAGCCCCTTCGCCGATCCGAACCAGCTCGCCGCGGTCGAGCGCACGGCGGGCCGCTGCGGTGACGCCTACGCGCGCTTCGCGCTGACCGGCGGCTATGGCGGCAACCTGGCGAACAACGAGCGTGGGCACGGCTACCGCCAGGGATCGGGGCCGACGCCCCAGCAGACCGCCTCGGGCCTCTGGGGCCAGATCATCGGCGGGCGCGACATCAACGACGCTTCGGTCCAGGGCTACCTGCGCTGGCTGCGCAACCGCTACAACTTCCAGGGCGGCTGGGGCACGGCCTACTACTACTTCATGTGGTCGTCGTCGAAGGGCTACCACTTCCTCGAGGACTCGGGCGTGGTGGCCAACGCGGGCAACATCACCACCGAGGCCCTGGGCACGCTCGCGTCCAACGCCGCCCCGGGCTACGGCGCGCGCCTCCTCCACTACGACCCCGCCGCCGTGCGACGGGTCGCGACCTTCGGCAACGACGGCCCGGGCTATTACCGCGACGCCCACGAGCCCGCCCGGTGGTACTTCGACTACGCCTACCAGCTGCTGGGCCTGCAGGAAGGCGGTGGCCAGTTCACGCTCGGCGGCCGCGGCTGGAACCAGTACTCGGCCCAGTCCTACGCGCTGCTGGTGCTCGAGCGCTCGGTGGGCGGCGGCTGCGCCGACACCGACATGGATGGCATCTGCGACGACGAGGACAACTGCGCCGCGCGCCCGAACCCCGATCAGGCCGATCGGGACAACGACGGCGTGGGCGATCCGTGCGACGGGTGCCCCAACCAGGCCGATCCCAATCAGGAGGACGGCGACCGCGACGGCACCAACGACGTCTGCGACAACTGCCCCGCGGTGGCCAACCGCGACCAGCGCGACGGCGACGGCGACGGGCTGGGTGATCTGTGCGACCCCTGCCCGGCGGTGGCCGGCGGCGGCGACCAGGACCAGGACGGCGTCGGCGACTTCTGCGACAACTGCCTCGACATGGCCAACCGCGATCAGGGCGACCGCGACGGCGACGGCTGGGGCGACGTCTGCGACAACTGCCCGGCGCAGGACAACGCCGATCAGCTCGACCAGGACGGCGACGGCGTCGGTGACGGCTGCGACCTCTGCGACGGCGTCGCGAACGCGGGCGGCGATCGCGACGGCGACGGCTTCGGCGACGAGTGCGACAACTGCCCCGACGTTGCCAACCCCGATCAGCGCAACCTGGACGGCGACGATCGCGGCGACGCCTGCGACCTGTGCCCCGGCGTCTTTTTGGACGGTCCGCACCCCGACATGGATGGCGACGGCCTCGGCGACAACTGTGACAACTGCCCGATGGTGCCCAACCCCGATCAGGCCAACGGCGACATGGATCTCACCGGTGACGTCTGCGACGTGTGCCCCGAGATCGCCAACTTCAACGACCGCGACTCGGACGGCGACGGCCTGATCGACGCCTGCGACGGCTGCCCGGCCCGGCCCGACCCCAACCAGGAGGATCGCGACGGCGACGGGGTCGGGGACGCCTGCGACAACTGCCCGCAGCACGCCAACGAGGATCAGGTCGACAGCGACGGCGATGGGCTGGGCGACGCCTGCGATCTGTGCCCCAACGTGCGCGGCGCCGACAACGCGGATCCCGACGGGGACGGCGTGGGCAGCGGCTGTGACAACTGCCCCGACGACTCCAACCCGGGCCAGTTCGACGGCGACGGCGATGGCATCGGCGATGCCTGCGACGTGTGCGCCGGGCTCGGCGGCATCGATCAGGAGGACCGCGACGGGGACGACGTCGGCGACCGGTGCGACAACTGCCCCAACGACGCCAACCCCAACCAGGCCGACCGCGACGGGGACGGCGTGGGCGACGCGTGCGACGCCTGCAACCCGGACAACAACGACCAGGACGGCGACGGGGTGGCGGACAACTGCGACAACTGCCCCGCGGTGGCCAACCCCGATCAGGAGGACGCGGACGACGACCAGGAGGGCGACGTCTGCGACCTGTGCCCGGAGCGCGGCTTCCAGGGCTTCGGCGACGCCGATCAGGACGGCGTGGGCGACCTCTGCGACAACTGCCCCAACGTGGCCAACCCGGGTCAAGAGGACGCAAACGGCGACGGCGCGGGCGATGTGTGCGCGGCCTGCGTGCCCCGGCAGCAGGTCGATGGGGACGCGGACGGCTTCTTCGACGACTGCGACAACTGCCCGGCCCAGGCCAACCCGGACCAGGCCGACCGCGACGGCGACGGCGTCGGCGATGCCTGCGACCTTTGCGGCGATCGGGCCGGGGCGCCTCAGGTCGACCGCGACGGGGACGGCGTGGGCGATGACTGCGACAACTGCGCGGACGTGCCGAACCCCGACCAGGCCAACGCCGATCGCGACCGCTTCGGCGACGCGTGCGACGGCTGCGCGCGGCCCAACGCCAACAACAACGACACCGACGGTGATGGCATCGTCGATGGCTGTGACACCTGCCCGCTCGACGTCGATCCCGGCCAGGCCGACGCGGACGGCGACGGCGCCGGCGACGCCTGTGATACCTGCCCCGACCTGCTGAACCCCGGCCAGGGCGACGCCGATCGCGATGGGCTGGGTGACGCCTGCGACGTGTGCCCCAACCGGCCCGACGATCAGGCGGACGCCGACGGCGACGGCGTGGGCGACGCTTGCGACAACTGCGTCGGCGAGCCCAACGCCGGCCAGGCGGACCGCGACGGTGACGGGGTGGGCGACGCCTGCGACCTGTGCGCGCCCCAGAACCCGGGCGCCGACCGCGACAACGACGGCACGCCGGACGAGTGCGACAACTGCGCCGGCGTTCGCAACGACAACCAGCGCGACGCGGACGGCGACGGGTTGGGCGACGCCTGCGACAACTGCGCGATGCAGCCCGGCGCCGATCAGGGTGACCGCGACGGCGACGGCGTCGGCGACGCCTGCGACAACTGCCCCGACGTGGCCAACGTGGGGCAGCTCGACATGGACGGCAACGGCTTCGGTGACGCCTGCGACACCTGCGACCGCGCCGATCCCAACGACGACGACGGCGACGGCGTGCCGGACAGCTGCGACAACTGCCCCTTCCAGGCCAACGCCGATCAGCGCGACGTGGACGGCGACCGCTTCGGCGACGTGTGCGATCCCTGCCCCTTCGTGTTCAGCGTCAACAGCCAGGACTCGGACAACGACGGCGTGCACGACGCCTGCGACAACTGCGCGGCGGACGTGAACGCCGATCAGGCGGACGGCGACGGCGACGGCGCGGGCGACCTCTGCGACAACTGCGTGCGCAACGCCAACGGCGACCAGCGCGACCGCGACAACGACGGCTTCGGCGACGTGTGCGACCTGTGCCCGGTCAACGTGGGCAACGCCAACGGCGATCGCGACGGGGACGGCCTGGGTGACGCCTGCGACAACTGCCCCGATCTGGCCAACCCGGCCCAGGCCGACCGCGACGGCGACGGCATGGGCGACGCCTGTGACATGTGCCAGCCGCGGAACCCCGAGGCGGACGGGGACGGCGACGGGGTGCCCGACGACTGCGACAACTGCCCGGCCGCGAGCAACCCCAACCAGCGCGACACCGACAGCGACGGCTTCGGCGACCTCTGCGACACCTGCGTGCAGCGACCGAGCAACAACCAGGAAGACTTCGACGAGGACGGCCTCGGCGACGTCTGCGACAACTGCCCGGACGTGCCCAACCCCGGCCAGCTCGACAGCAACGGCGACGGCATCGGTGACATCTGCGATCCCTGTGATCCGCAGGATCGGCGCGACAGCGACGGCGACGGCGTGACCGACAGCTGCGACAACTGCCCCAACGCGCCCAACGCCGATCAGCAGGATCGTGACCACGACCGTCGCGGCGACGTGTGCGACGGGTGCCCGGACGTGGCGAACTTCAACGACCAGGACAGCGACGGCGACGGCGTCATCGACGCCTGCGACGGGTGCCCGGATCGGCCGGATCCCAATCAGGTGGACGGCGACGGGGACGGCGTCAACGACGTCTGCGACAACTGCCCCGACGCGGCCAACCCCGATCAGGCGGACAACGACCAGAACGGCGTCGGCCTGGTGTGCGATCAGTGCGACCTGGGCGTGCAGCCGGAGCGCTGCGACAACTTCGACAACGACTGCGACGGTCGCATCGACGAGGGCGTCAACGAGGGCG
>CALBMW010000807.1 GCA_937896275.1 uncultured Myxococcales bacterium | reverse complement strand
CTGGACCGGCTTCAACCAGGCCGCCTTCATCCAGCCGATCGCGATCCTGGCACCGCGCGATCGCAGCGTGGGCCTGGCCATCTTCTCGCTGGTCACCGGCGCCGCGTTGTTCGCCGCGTCCCTCACCGGGGGTGTGGTGCTCGAGGTCCTCGGCGGCGCGCGCGGGGCCTTCCTGCTGCTGTTCGTCGTCTCGGCGGCGCTGCGCGCGGTGACCGGGGTCGCGGCGCTGCGGTTGAGTGAGCCGGGCGTGAGCCTGCGCGCCTTCTTCGTGAGCTTCGTGGGGCACGGCATGCTGCGGCGCCCGGCAGGTCGCCTGGGCGTCGAGGTGGCGCCCGCGCCATCGACCGCAGACGAGGCGCCCTGAGAGCCGCCCTGAGTCAGCCGGCCAGCATCGTGTCCAGCTCGCCGCTCTCGACGAGCTTTCCCAGGTCCGAGGCCCCGCCGACCAGCGTGCCCTTGACGAAGACCATCGGGAAGGTGGGCCAGCCGGTCCACATCTTGAGCGCGTTGCGGCGCCGCCACTGGCTGAGGTAGCTGCCGTACTGCAGGTACCGGTAGGGCACGCCCTTGGCATCGAGCAGCTTGCGCGCCTCGCGCGGGTGCGGGTTCTGCGCCATGCCCACGATCACCACGGCGTTCTCCGCGATGGCCGCCTGCACCTCGCCCAGGATGTCCTGGTGCAGCTCACCAATCTTGGCGCGCACGGCGGGGTGGATGTGGTCTTCGGACAGGAGGGGGCGGCTCATGGTTCACCTCGGTTTGGAGCGACGGTCAGTGGATCTCGATCCGCCGTCCGATGCCACGCCGGTGGCCAGGTTTCTCAGCGACCGTAGAGCTTCACCAGGAAGGCGAGCCGCGCGGCCACTTCGGGCCGGAGATCGCCCTCGATCGCGCGCCAGCACCAGTTGCCGTCGGCCACCGCGGGCGTGTTCATGCGGGCTTCGCTGCCCAGGTTCAGGGCGTCCTGCAGCGGGACGACCGCGGTCGCGGCCACCGATCCCAGGCACACGCGGATGAGATCCCACACCAGATCCGCGCCGCTGATGCCGAAGTAATGCCGCACGTGATCCTGCACGTGCGCCGGCGCGGTCAGCCACCAGCCCAGCGTGGTGTCGTTGTCGTGGGTGCCGGTGTAGACCACGCCGTGCGGCACGTGGTGGTGCGGCAGGTACACGTTGTCCGCGTCGCCCCCGAAGCCGAACTGCAGGATCTTCATGCCCGGCAGCCCCACGTCCTCGAGCAGATCGAGCACCGGCTGATCGATGACGCCCAGGTCCTCGGCCAGGATGGGCAGCGCGCCGAGCGCGGCCTTCATGGCATCGAAGAAGTCGCGCCCGGGGCCCTCGCGCCACACGCCCTCGCTGGCGTCGGGCGCGTCGCCTGACACTGCCCAGTAGGCGGCGAACGCGCGAAAGTGGTCGATCCGGACGCGGTGGTGCAGGGACAGGGCGCGGCGCAGGCGGGCAACCCACCACGCATAGCCGTCGGCCTTCATCACGTCCCAGCGGTACAGCGGGTTGCCCCAGAGCTGGCCGGTGTCGCTGAAGGCGTCGGGCGGCACGCCGGCCACGTCGATGCACCGCCCGTTGGCGTCGAGCATGAACTGTGGCCGGTGCGCCCACACGTCCGCGCTGTCGGCGTCCACGTAGATGGGTAGATCGCCGATGACCACGATGTCGGCGTCCTCGCAGATCGCGCGCAGGCGGTGCCACTGTCGGTCGAAGAAGAACTGGATGGCCTCGAAGCGCGCGATCTCGTCGGCCAGATCGACCCGCGCCTTGGCCAGCGCCTTGGGCGCCCGGTCGCGCAGGCCGGCGGGCCACTGCCACCAGGGCCGCTCGTCCTGCAACCGCTTGATGGCGGCAAACAGGCCCGCGTCGGCCAGCCACTCGGCCTCGTCGCCTCGGAAGGCCTGAAAGGCGGCCGCCCAGGCGTGATCGGCCCAATGAGCCAACAGCCGATCGGCGGCCTTGGCGAGGCGGGGCCCCTTGAAGGCGCGCATCGCGTCGAAGTCGAGCTGGCGCGGATCGCCGCCCGGGCCGCCCGCGACGTCCGCGTCGTCGAGCAAGCCGGCGTCGCGCAGGTCGAAGAGGTCGACCAGCCACGGGCTGCCGGCGAAGGCCGATCCGCTCGAGTAGGGCGAGTTGCCGCCGCCCGGGGGCACCAGGGGCAGCACCTGCCAGGCGCGCAGCCCGCTGGTGGCCAGCCACTCCACGAAGCGTCGGGCGTGCGGGCCGAGATCGCCCGTTCCGTGCGGACCGGGGAGCGAGGTCGGGTGCACGAGCAGCCCGCCGCGGCGATCGAAGCGAGGGGAAGTCATCCGAGGCCTCAGCGCGTCTATCCGCGCGGATCGATTGGTGTTTTCGGTCGGTCGGACGCGCCCTGCAGCGCCGCGTCCAGGGCACAGAGGACGGCCAGCGCCACGTCCTCACGATAGGGGCGGGCGACGACCTGCACGCCCACCGGCAGGCCCACCGAGGCGGCGTCGATGTCGGCCAGCTTGCGCTCGACGCGGTCGGCGCCCTCGGCCACCGGCGCGACGTCGTCGGCCCGCACGCACGTGACGGGGGCGATGCCCGCGGGGAAGTCGAGCAGCGAGTAGCGAAAGGGGTAGCTCAGGGCGAGCGCGAAGTCACTGGACTGGCGGTGCGCCATGGCCGGCGTGGCGTGCGGCGGGCAGATGACCGCGTCGAGCGCGGCCTCGTTCCAGACGTCCAGCTCCGCCCGGCGCAGCGCCGTGCGCCGCGCGCTCATGGCCCACCACGCGTCCACGGGCTTCTCGCCCGCCTCGCGCAGCAGCCGCGCCAGCCGCCGGTCGCCGGTGCGCTCGAGCAGGGCGG
>CALBMW010000806.1 GCA_937896275.1 uncultured Myxococcales bacterium | reverse complement strand
TGCCGGGTGATTCTGCCGGGTGATTCTGCCGGGTGATTCTGCCGGGTGATTCTGCCGGGTGATTCTGCTGGCGTCGTGCGGGTGGCGTCCCGTCGCGCTTGGGATCCGCATCTTGGCGGCTGAATTCTCGTCACAGCCCGCCGCCCCAGGGCGGACCGCGCCTGCCGACCTTCGCCGCGGGTTGCGCACCGCGACTTCGTTCCTCAGACTTGGCGCCGTGAACATCCTCTGCGCCGGCTGCGGGGCCGCGGCAGGCGAGCCCGCTCAGACTTGCCCCCAGTGTGGGGAGCCCACCGGGCTGCGAGACCGCTACACCCTGGTCGAGCAGGTGGGGCGCGGAGCGGCCGGCACGACCTACCGGGCCTTGGACGCGCGCACCGGCGCGGTCGTCGCGGTCAAGGAAGTCCCGCTGCGCCTCAGCGAACCGGAGGTCACGGAGCGCCTCGAGCGCGAGGCTCGGGTCCTGCGCGAGCTGGACCACGATCGCGTGCCTCGCTACGTCGAGCACTTCACCACGGGGACCGGCAAGCGCCGCACCTTCTACCTGGTGCAGAGCTTCATCGAGGGCCGCAGCCTCGCCGACGAGATGGCCGCCAAGCGCTATACCGAAGACGAGGTGTTGGCCATCCTCGACGAGGTGTTGGCCATCCTCGACGACCTGCACCAACTGCGGCCGCCGATCATCCACCGCGACGTCAAGCCCGGGAACATCATCCGCCGTACGGATGGGAGGCTGGTGCTGCTCGACTTCGGGGCGGTGCGCGACATCGTGCAGGACCCCAGGATCGGTGGCAGCACGATCGCCGGCACATACGGATTCATGGCACCGGAGCAGTTTCGCGGGGTCGCCACGCCGCGCACCGACCTGTATGCCGTGGGCGCGCTGGGCGTCGTGCTGTTGTCGCGCAAAGACCTGCTGGACTTGGTGCGCTCCGATCACAGCCTCGATTGGGAGGGCCACGTCCACGCCTCGGAGGGGCTGCGCGTCTTGCTGGAGCGGCTGCTGTCGCCGTCACCCGAGATGCGGCCGGCCTCCGCTGCGAGCGCCCGCGAGCGCATCGCCGCCCTACGGCGGGGGGAAGGACCCGAGCCCGTTCCCAGACCAGCGTTGGGCACCGCACAGCCTCCCGATGTTGCGCCCCATGCGTCGACACCGATGCCGTTGCCGTTGCCGCTGTCGATACCGCTGTCGATGCCGCTGTCGATGCCGCTGTCGAAGGTGGATCGCAAGCGCGTCGGCGCGCGCTCCCGCTGGGTGGCCCTGCTGCTGGCGACGTTGGGCGGCTTCTGGGGTTTGCACAACTGGTACCTGTACAGGCCTCTCCGCGGCATCTTCTCCCTCGTCTTCTCCGTTACCCTCCTCCCGTTGCTGCTGTCGTTATGGGACGCGCGCCGTTTCTTCAGGATGAGCGACGCCGACTTCGACGAGCGTTACAACCCGGCGCTGATCGAGTTGGAGCACGGGAAGGCGTTCTCGGCGGTGGAGCAAGTGCGGCAACTGCACGCGCTGAGGGTCGAGGGGGCGCTGACGGACGACGAGTTCGAGCACGAGAAACGGCGCGTCCTGGACCGGGAGACGCCCGGGCTCGAGGCCTCGCTGCGCGACGGCCTGGATCGCCTCATGGACCGCCTGCAGGATGTCTCGAGCCTGCCCAAGGCCATCATCGACGAACTCGAGAAGACCAGGCGGCGACGATGACTGCGCGTGTTGCGATCACCGGCGGGGCGGGCGGCATCGGTCGTGCCCTCGCGCTCGCCTTCGGGCGGGCTGGCTACGAAGTCTGTTTGGCCGACGTCGACGCTGTACGCCTCGAGGCGGTGCGCGCGGAGGTGTCGGCGATGGGCGTCGCCGTGCAGGCGCGCGCCTTCGACATCTGCGACCCGGCCGCCTGTGCCGAGGCGCTGACGTCCTTCGGGGATCTCGACGTATTGGTCAACAACGCCGGCATCAGCCACCGAAGCCTCTTCGCCGACACCAGCCCGGACGTGCTGCGGCGCGTGATGGAGGTCAACTTCTTTGGGGCGGTGCACTGCACCCGCGCGGCCCTCGAGGGCCTGAGACGAAGGCGCGGCACGGTGGTGGCGATGTCGAGCGTCGCGGGGTTCGCGCCGCTCGTGGGTCGCACCGCGTATGCGGCCAGCAAGCACGCGCTGCACGGCTTCTTCGACACCCTGCGCGCCGAGCTGCACCACGAGGGCGTCCGGGTGCTGGTGGTGTGCCCCAGCTTCGTCGACACAGATCTCGACACGCGTCACCTGGGCGCGGACGGCGAGGTTCGGGGCGATCGGCGCGCCACCGTGGGGCGGAGCCTCAGCGCCGTCGATGTGGCCTCCGCGGTGTTGGTCGCCGTGAGGAAGGGCCAGCGCCGGAAGCTCCTCTCACCGATCGCGCACGCCGCGCTGTGGATGACCCGGCTGACGCCGGGACTCTACGACCGGGTGATGCTCCGGAAGCAGGGGGCGGAGCTCTTGTTGCCCAAGGGCGGTCGACGGTGAGACCGAGTCTGCGCGCGAAGGTCTAGGGGTCGCCGTCGCCGCGCTGCACCATGCTGTCCAGCGCGGCTGCGAGAGTGTGCATCTGATCTGCGCCGAGGCGTTGGCCCACGAGGCTCGCGGCGTAGGCGCCGCCGAAGAGCACCACGGCCGCCGGCACCAGCCAGAGGCCCCATGGGGTCTGCCTCACCAGCCACTGAGTGCCCCCCAGCACCATCCCGGCGAGGCCGGCGAAGGCGAAGAGGAAGTACAGCGACGCGAACATAGTCCAGACGCTGGGGTGCGGTCCGAAGTGCCCCTTGATTCGGGTGCGGTCGTCCATCGATTCGAGGTCGACGCTCAGCGAAGGCGACCAGTAGTGGCGATCGCGTTGCTCGATCAGCAGTTGGAGGTGCCGGTCAGCCATCTGGGCGTGCACTCGGGGTTCGGTGCAGCGCAGGTTGCCGCGCAGCCGTGCGATGAGCTCGGCGCACGGCACGTCCACCACGCGTTCGAAGCGCGGGCGCATCGGTGGTGGTGATTCCATCGGCCTCTCCACGTGCGGGCCAGGCAGAGTCGCGCCCCGCGGCGCGCGACGCAACGGGGACCTCCGGGTCGGTGCTCGGCGCAGGCGGTCGAGGTGGCCGGTCGAGGTGGCAGGCACTTCTTTCCTGGCGAGGTGGCAGGCACTTCTTCGCTGGCGAGGTGGCAGGCACTTCTTCGCTGGCGAGGTGGCGGGCACTTCTTTCCGGCACTTCCTTCTGCACCACCGCCTGGGGGCACGGTATCGAGACGCCGCCCGGGTGGGGCCCCGTGCCGCCTGGCCCTGTGTGCCGGCCTGGAGGCGCTGACCGCCGAGCGCGGCTCTGGTAGCGTGCGCGGCACCAACGCGGGGGCTGCGCATGATTCATCACGTCGAGGTACAGGTCCTGGTGCTGCTCTTGGTGGCGGCGCTCGTGGCCATGGGCGCCCGGCGGCTGCGCCTGCCCTACACGCTCGCGCTCGTATTGACCGGGTTGGTCCTGGGCTTCATCCACATCGAGGCGCTCAGCGGTCTGCACCTGAACGCCGATGTCCTGCTCCTGCTCTTCCTGCCTGCGCTGCTGTTCGAGGCGGCCTTCCACATCGATCTCTCGGGCCTGCGCAAGAACCTCGCGCCGATCCTGACCCTGGCGGGGCCGGGCGTGCTGGTCACGGTGGCGCTGACCGCGACGCTGCTCCACTACGCGCTCGCGGCCACGGGGATCGCGCCTTCCTTCGGCTGGTCGCACGCCCTGCTCTTCGCCTCGGTCATCGCGGCCACCGATCCGATCTCGGTGCTCGCGCTGTTCAAGGAGTTGGGCGTCGCCCGACGGCTGTACATGCTGGTCGAGGGCGAGTCGCTGCTCAACGACGGCGTGGCCGTGGTGGTCTTCGTCATCGTGAGCGCGGTGCTTGGCGTCGGCGCGCACGGAGAGGCGGACCTCGACGGCGTCGGAGCGATCGCGTCCTACGCGCTCAAGACCTTCCTTTGGATGAGCGGCGGCGGCGTGGTCATCGGTCTGATGGTCGGTGGCGCGGTGTCGGCCCTCACCGCTCAGGTGGACGACCACCTCGTCGAAGTCACGCTCACCACGCTCGTGGCCTATGGCTCCTTCCTCCTGGCCGAGCAAATCCACGCATCGGGGGTGCTGTCGACGGTGACGGCCGGCGTGGTCATGGGCTCCGTCGGCAAGAAGCATGGGATGAGCGTCACCACGCGCGTCGCCGTGGAGGACTTCTGGGAGTACATGGGCTTCTTGGCCAACTCCTTCATCTTCCTGTTGGTGGGGCTCGAACTCGCTCCGGGCGACATTGCCCGACAGAGCGCGCTCATCGGGCTCGGCTTCGCCGTCACCGTGCTGGCGCGGGCGGTCGTGATCTACGGGACGGTGCCGCTGGTCAACCGCATCTCCGAGCACATCCCGCTGGCGTGGCGGCACGTCATGGTGTGGGGCGGCCTGCGCGGATCGCTGTCCATGGTCCTGGTGCTCACGCTGCCGGGCGACTTCCCCGGCCGCGGCGTGCTCGTCACGCTGGTCTTCGGCGTCGTGGCCGGCTCGCTCTTCGTTCAGGGGCTCACGGTCGGGCCGCTGGTGCGATGGCTGCGCGTGAGGGGGGGGGCGACCGGCGACCGCGCCCGTTACGAAGCGGGGCGCGCCCGCGCGATGGCGGCGCGCAAGGCCCGCGACGCCGTGGCCAGGCTGATCCACGACGGCGCTCTCGGACCACTGGCGGCCATGCGCCTCGAGGCATGGTACGACCAACGCCGCCTGGCGGCGGAAGCGCTCGCGGAAGAGGCCGGCGGCGAGAACCGCTACCAGGACGAGCTGCATGCGGCGCTCAGGGAGCTCGCCGACGTGGAGCGCGAGGCTGTGCGGCACGCCGTCGCGACGGCGCAGATCCCGCCCGAGCTCGGCTTCGAACTCAGCGCCGAGCTGAACCACCGCATCGTGGAACTCGACGAGGCCGCGCATGCTGGCGACGCCGAACTCCGAACGGCGCTCGACGCGCTGTTGGCCGAGCGGCCCGTCGATGAGGGTTGAGAGCCTCCCCACAAAATCGCTCAGCGTCGCGCAGCACCGCTCTGCCGGCCGATGCCTGCGTTGGAAAGCCTTCGAATACCCCGGGTATTCCTGCAGCTTCCCGCCTTGGCCTCGACCGGCAGCCCGGCACTGCACTCGGTCCGGATCTTGTGGGGAAGCTCTTGAGCCTGTCGAGGCCTCCGCGCTCGCCACCCCAATTGACATTACCCAGCCTCGGCGCGCACCATTCCAGGCTCATTCGAATCGCCCGCGTCGCCGATCCCCCGAGGAGTCCCGATGAACCTGCCCCCCGATCTGCTCTTGGACAAGCGTTTGGTTGACCGTCACATCCGCCGCGGCTTCTTGTCGCGCGACGTCTACGAGCAGCACCTCGCCGATCTTCAGGACGCCCGGCCGCGCGCGCACCGCATGCGGATCGAGGTCTCGTCGGTGGGTGTCGGCAGGGTCACGCGCGAGGACGACGGCGAGACCGAGACGTGAACCGACGCCGGCCGGCGCTCGTGGGCCTGTTGGACCTACGAGCCCGCATGAACCAGCTCTTCGATGAGCTCGTTCAGCCCCGCGAGACCGGCGGCCCCCTCCACTGGACACCCGTCGCCGACGTCATCGAGACGCCTGCTGGCTTCGTACTGCACATCGAACTGAGCGGCGTCGATCCCGATCGGGTGGAGGTCACCGTGGATGGCCCCCTGGTCGTCGTCGCCGGGCAGCGGCCCTACCCGGCGGACGGCGCCGCGGGGGCCCACCGGATCGAGCGGCCCTACGGCCCTTTCGCGCGTGCCTTCGAGTTGCCCACGCCCGTGCTGGCGTCGTCGCAGCGCCGCCGGTATGAACAGGGCGTGCTGACGCTTCGCTTTGACCGCGGGTGAAACCATGAGCGAGAAGTTCTCGGAGCAGACGCTCCAGGAGATGACGTTCTCGACCCACATCCTCTCCCTCAACGCCATGGCCCTGATGCACCTGGGCCTGTTGGGCGAGGGTGACGACCTGCCGCGTCCTGACCGCGACGCCGCCCGCCATGTCATCGACACGCTGGCGGTCCTCCGCGACAAGACCCGGGGCAACCTGACCGACACCGAGCAGAAGCTCATCGACGGGCTGGTCTACGACCTGCGCGTGAAGTTCGTCGAGACCCAGAGACCGTGAACCTCGAAACAGTGAACGGCTCGGCATGACCGGAGAGGTCGGCGCGACCGGATGGGCGCTGGCGCTGGCGCTGGCATCGTTTGCGTGCGCGGGCGATCCCGTCCCGGCGGCCAGCGGGGCGCCGGCGCCCCCTCCGCCCGACGCGGACGTGCCCCTCGTGCTGCCTGCGCGTGCGCCCGTTCCTCAGCCCAGTCAGCCGCCCGACGCTGGCCCTGCGCCCGTGCCCGACCGGCCCGCTCCAGGCGTGGGAGGGCCCGACTTCGCGATGGTGTTCGAGGCGGTGAGCCCCTCGGTGCTGACCGTGATCGCGGGCCGCCTCGACGCGCAGGGCAAGTTCGAGCCCACCCGCAACGGCACCGGCTTCGTCTGGGACGCGTCGGGCCACATCGTCACCAACGCCCACCTCATCGCTGGCACCTCGCAGGTGCGCGTCCGTACCCTCGGCGGCGTGGTGAAGCGGGCCGCCTTGGTGGGGATCGATTCGCCCACCGATCTAGCGGTCCTCGCGGTCGAGGGGGTGGCGCTTCGCGGGGTGCACCGCGGCGACGTGCGCCGGCTGCGTCCGGGCCAGTGGGTCGCCGCCATCGGAAACCCCTACGGCATGCAGCACAGCATCACGGTCGGCGTCGTGAGCGCGGTGGGGCGGCGCAAGCTTCCGCCCGGCGGGCCCCGCTACGCCGACTTCGTGCAGACCGATCTCAACATCAACCCCGGCAACTCCGGTGGCCCACTGGTCGACGCTCGCGGGCGAGTCGTGGGGCTGAACACGGCCGTCCTCGGGAGGGGCCAGGGGCTGGCCTTCGCCATCCCCATCGACATGGTGGCGGTTGTGGCGGATCGTCTGCTCAGCGAGGGACGATTCGTCCGTGGTTTCGCGGGGTTGTTCGTGGGGTCCGTGGGTCCCAAGACCGCCCTCGCGGCCGGCCTCGAGGGGCAGCGCGGGGCCCGGGTGACCGGGCTCGTGGAGTCGGGGCCGGCCACGCGCGCCGGCCTCGCGAAGGGAGACATCATCGTGCGCTTCGACGACACCGACATCGACGAGGCCGGGGCCCTGCCCTGGGTCATCGCGCGCACCCGGCCCGGCGCGCGGGTCTCGGTCCGCGTGGCGCGCGGCCCGGATCGGCTCGAGCTGACGCTGGACGTCGCGGCCGCCTTCACCCACCACGCCTATTGGCGCCGCCGATACCAACGCCTCCGTCCGCCCGACGAACGCCACTCTGTGCGCACCGCGGATGGGTGGGTGCTGTCGGTCGGGCGCATCCGGCCGGCGCCCGCCCCAGGTGAGGACGCGGCGCGCGGCACCCCAGTGATCCTGTGCCCCGGGGTGGCCTGCAACAGCCGCTTGTTCGACTTCGACGACGCGCACAGCTTGGCGCGTGCGCTGACCGCGCGTGGCTTTGACGTGTGGATGCTCGATCCGCGGGGCACCGGCGAGAGTGAGCGGGCGGGCTTCGCGCCGCGCCGCTGGCGCTACGGCTTCGCCGAGTACGTGCGCTACGACGCGCCCGCGGCGATCGACCACGTCGTCGCGCGCACGGGTCACGACCGGATCCTGTGGGTCGGGCACTCGATGGGGGGCCTCGTCGGCTACTGGGCTGCCGCGCAGACTCCGGCGGGGCGCCACCTGGCGGGTGTGGTCGGCCTCGGCAGTCCGGCCGACTTCAGCGGCCACGCGTCAGCGCTGGGGCGACTTCACGGGGGGCTGCTGGCGTGGTCCCTGCGTGGCTGGCCGGCGGTGCGGATGGGCTGGATTTGCACCATGATCGCGCCGCTCGCGGGGCGCTTTCGCGTCTACCCCGAGACGCTGTTCATCAGCCACGACAATGTGGGCGGCCAGACCCTGCGGCATTTTTGCGTCGAGGTGGTCGAGGATGTCCCACGGCGGCTGCTCGATAACTTCTCCGACAGCATCTACCGTGCGCTGGCGCTCGACGGCGGGCTCCTGCAAGAGGCGCACGGGCAGCTCGGGGCCATCGATCCGCCCGTGCTGGCGGTGGCGGGCGATCACGACTACGTGGCGCCGCCGTCGTCGGTGCTGGGCGCGACGCGCATCCTGCACGGCTGCGAGGTCACCGAGGTGATCGTGGGGGGCGCCGGGGGTCCCCACTTCGGCCACCTCGATCTCCTGGTCGGGGACGCGGCGCCGGTCAGCGTGTACCCGACCGTCGTGGCCTGGTTGCTCGCCCACCGGCCACCGAGCCCAGATGAGCCGCCCGCGGGCCCCGCTTTGTAAAGTTTCGGTCGCCCCCTGTCCTTTCGCCCAGGCGCCCGGTAAACAGGGCGAGCCGACGCCGGGAGCCAGCATGACCACCGCTTCTTCGTTGACCTTGGGCAGCCGCGAGATCGCACTCGAGCTGCACCGCCTGCTCAAAGAGATGGATCCTGCGCGCTGGCGCGAGGAGATGCGCAGCGCTGCCGTTGAGCGTATCGCGGCCCTCACGGCGCGCATCGTCGAGTTGCTCGAGGCGACCCGCGCGCTCCGGACGGAGAAGGGCGCGGACCTGCGGCAGCGGCTGGCCGACATGCGCACCTTTCTGGAGCAGCACGCGGTGACGGCGCGCGGCGACGGTGAGGCGTGGGAGCGGTTGCACCGCAAGCTGCAACACGCCTATGAGTCGCTCGCCGATGGGCTGCGCGACTATCAAGTGCATGTACCGAGCCTGCGGCCCACCAACTACGCACGCAACGCGTTCCACGTGTGCTGGGGCCTCGTGGCGCTGTCCCTGATCCAATGGGTGCTCACCCCGACGACGCTCATCTACGCCGCCAGCGCCTTCGTGGTCTACGCGTGGTCGATGGAGGCGGGGCGGCGCCTCAGCCCGCGCATGAACGCCTGGTTGATGAAGTACTACGGTCCGATCGCGCATCCGCACGAGTGGAACCAGGTCAACTCGGCGACCTGGTACGCGACGGCGCTGGTGATCCTCGCGGCGACGGGCTCGGCCCTGCTGTGTCTGGTGGCGGTGGCGGTGCTCACTTTCGCCGATCCCGCGGCGGCGCTCATCGGGCGGCGCTTCGGGCGGACGAAGCTGGTCAATGGACGGTCTCTCGAAGGCAGCGCGACCTTCTTCGTGGTGGGCACCGCGGCCGCCACGCTGGTGGCGCTCTTCGGCGTCGGATTGCCGCTCGGCACCTCTCTGGCGGTCGGCGCGGGGGCTTCCTTCGTCGCTGCGCTCGCCGAGCTGTTCAGCCGGCGAATCGACGACAACCTGTCGGTGCCACTCGCGGCCCTGGCCGGCGGTTGGCTGATGGCCGCGCTGCTCAGCGTGCCCCTGTCCTGAGCGCCCTCGTGCCGCGTCGCGGGCGTGGTCGATCCAAGGGCCTCGCGCCAGGATCGCTCCGCACAGGAATGGAGGCCCTCAAGCCAGGTTGTGGAACACGCGCTGGACGTCG
>CALBMW010000805.1 GCA_937896275.1 uncultured Myxococcales bacterium | reverse complement strand
CGGCCGGCGACGTGATCGGCGGCTCCGGTATCTTCAGCGTTCGCCCGCTCGAGTGACAGCATGCCCGTGGCGCGCACGATTTGGTTGCTTGGTGACGCCGCCCAGTTCGAGGTGCTGACCAGCGCCTTGCGCGAGCACGGGGCCGAAGTCGAGCGGATCCCCGCCGATGGCCTTCATGCCTGGCTCGGCGAGGTGTCGAGCGAGCGCGCGCCGAACGCGTTGCCCGCGCTGCTGGTGGTGTCGGCCGAGACGGCGTGGGCCGACGACGGGCACTTCATTCGAACCGTTTGCAGCCACCAACCCTGGCGCTTCCTGCCGCTCGTGGTCGTGGCCAGCGAAGATGACCCCGTCCGCTGTAACCAGACCTACGATCTGGGCGCTGCGGGTTGGGTCGTGCTGCCGCCCCACGCATCCGATCTCGGGGAGTTGGCGGCGACCTTCGCCCGCTATTGGCTGCGCACCACGCTGCTGCCCGACATCGGACCGCACGCCCGCCTCTGACCGCGCGCAGACCGTCCAGAGTCTGGACGGTCGCTCCACCCGATACACCTGCCAAAAACTCCAAGTGTCTGAAAATGCGATGAATTCTCGTGGTATGCCCGTTGCGAAGGGGGCGTCCGTACCGCGAGGAGGTCGTCATGAAGTCACTGTCGGAGATGGACTTGGAGGAGCGGCCGCGCGAGCGGCTGTTGCGCGACGGGGCCCACACGCTGGAGGACGAGGCGCTGCTGGCGTTGATCCTCGGCACTGGGCGCGGAAGCGGCCAGGACGCGCTCCAACTCGCGCGGCGCATCATCCAGACCTTGGGCGGCCTCGACGGCCTCGCCGCGGCCAGCGTACCTCGCCTGCTGCAGGTGCCAGGCGTGGGGCCCGTGCGGGCGGCTCGCCTGCGCTCGACCTTCGAGTTGGGGCGCAGGGCCTCACTGGGCCAGACGGGTGCGCTGGGCCAGACGGGCGCCGCCGTCATCGCGGACGCGTCGCGAGAGCCCGAGCCGCCGACCCCCCCCACCTTCGAGCATGTGGTGGCTCGGCTGCGCGGGCAAGTGCCGCCGGCCGAGGCGATCGTGCTCGGCGTCCGCCCGTCGGACGACGCGCCGCCGGTGACGCTCGCGCTCGGCGAGGCGCTCGGTCCAGACGCGCGGATCGGCGCGTACCTCGCGCGCTTGCTCACCGAAGGGGTCGGCCCCTGGTGGATCGTCAGCGTGCGGCCGGCCGGAAAGCCGACGGCTCGGGAGCGAGACGCTGCACACCGTCTCGCGGACGCCGCGGCCCTCGTCGGCGTGTCGATTGAGCGGGTGGTCGTGGTCGGCGCCCGTCTGGGCTGGGTGCTGATCGGCGAGGACACGCCGTGACCGCGCTGCTCGCGCTGCTGCTGTGGACGATCGACCGTTTCGAGCCGCCCTGGGCCGTGCTGCTCGATCAGTCTGGACGTCAGGTCGATGTACCCCTGACCTGGCTGCCCGCGGCGGCGCGACCGGGCGACGCGCTCGCCACGCCGCACGGACCCGTGATCGGCGATCGCGCGGCGCGCGCTGCGGCTCTGCGGCGCCGGATCGAGCGCTTGGCCGGGCTTGCATCGAGCGCGGGCGTCGGCCATCGTGCCCCGATGGCCGGGCGACAACAGGACCACTTCGCGCGCCGTGCCCAACGCGAGGGCTTCGCGGCGCGCAGCGTATACAAGCTCGAGGAGATCGACGGCCGCGTGCACTTGCTGCGTGGTGGGCAGCGGGTGTTGGACTTGGGGTGCTCACCCGGGTCCTGGCTTCAGTATGCGGCGCGCGTCGTGGGGTCGAAAGGCCGCGTCGTCGGCCTCGATCTGAAGCCGATCGACTGCGTGCTGCCGCCCCACGTCACCACGTACGTCGCCGACGCCTTCGAGACGCCAACGGCCGACCTTCTCGCCTGGGGCGACGGGCCCTTCGACGTCGTGCTCAGTGACATGGCCCCCGCCACGTCGGGCCACCGCCTCACCGATCACGTTCGATCCGTCGAGCTGTGCCGGCGCGCCCTCGAGGTGGCGGGCGCGGTGCTCCGGCCCGGTGGCGCTTTCGTGTGCAAGGTTTTCGAGGGTGAGGATCTGGCCGACCTCGCGGCGGACGTGCGTCAGCGATTCCGGTCGCTCAAGCGCGTCAAGCCGCGCAGCACGCGCAGCGAGAGCGTCGAACTCTTCCTGGTCGCCCAGGGGCACCATCCCGAGGGGGCACCATGACCGTCCTGCCGCCTGATGTGGTGCGCACCATGGTCAACAGCGGCCTGTCGCTCGCGGTGTTCGAGCGACTGCGCACCCGGCTGCGCAGCGGCCGGTGGACCGAGGCCTCGAATCGCCTGCCGCACCCCGTGGAGCCCCCCGCCGACCGCGACATCGAGCGGCTGCCGGCCGACGTGAAGGCGCTTCGCGACCGCGGTGAGAGCGCGCTGCGTGACGGTGAGGTCGGCGTGGTGCTGCTCAACGGCGGCATGGCCACGCGCTTCGGCGAGCAGGTGAAGGGCGTGGTCATGGTGGCGGGCGGGGCGTCCTTCTTGGGCCTCAAGCTGCGTGACGCGCAACGCGCCGCTGCGCGGGCGGGAGGGCCACCCGTTCCGGTGATCCTGATGAACAGCGTGGCGACCGCGGCAGCGACGGCCCTCCACTTGGATCACTGGGACCGGTTCGGGATGCCGGGGGAGTTGGTCTGGAGCTTCGAGCAGCACTGGGCCCCGCGCCTGTGTCTGGACGGTGAGCTCTTTCGGGATGCTGAGGGCAAACCGTCATTCTGCGGCACCGGCCACGGCGATCTGCCGGAGTGCCTGGCGCACAGCGGCCTGCTGGACCGCTTCGCCGAGCGCGGCGGGCGGCACCTGCTGATGAGCAACGTCGACAACGCGGCCGCGACCTTGGATCCGGTGCTGCTGGGCTGGCACCTCACGCGTGGCACGGCGTTGACGGTCGAGGTTGTCGACAAGGTGCCCGGCGACGCGGGCGGCGCGCCCATGCGGGTGGGCGGCCGTCCTCAGATCGTCGAGGCCTTCCGCCTGCCCAGCGACGTGGCCCCCGACGCCTCGCCCGTGTTCAACACGAACACGCTGTGGCTGTCGCTCGAGGCGTTGCGCGCGCCGGCGGAGTTGACGTGGCTGCGGGTGCAGAAGGTCGTGGCGGGGCAGTCGGTGGTGCAGTTCGAACGGCTGGTGGGTGAGCTCAGCGCTTTTGTCGACACGGCCTTCCTGCATGTGTCGCGGGCCGGGCTCGACTCCCGCTTCGTCCCCGTCAAGACGCCCGAGGATCTCGCGAGCGCGCGCGACGCGCTGCTGGCAGTGTGGAGCGCCCGTTGAGGCGGGTTTGTCGCTCGCTCTGCGCGGGCGCCCTGGTGCTCGCGGCGGCAGCCTGCGGCGAGGTGGAGACGTTGACGCTGAGTCAGCGACCCAGTCCAGAGGACTTCGCGCAGGTGATTCACCCCATGCTGGTGTCGATCGGGTGCAGCGAGAACGGGCGCTGCCACACCAACGTCTCGGGCGAACTGCGCATCGCGCCGGCGGCAGGCGCGGGAGATCTCGAGCAGGACTTCTTGCTCGTGCGGGCGTTCATCGACCTCGACGCGCCCGACGAGTCCCCGATCCTGACCACGCTGTTGAGAGGCAATCCGATGCCGACGCACCGGCCGTCCTACTGCTTCGAGAGCGTGAACGACTGCAGCTACCGCAAGCTCCGCGCCTGGATCGCGTGGTCCGGGCCGCCGGACCCACGGCCGCAGGACATCGACTGCGACTACGCTGCCGAGGGGTGCCCATGAGCTGTTCAGGACCCTCCCCAGGAGACTGCGCAGCGGCGCACGGCACTGCGCGGTCCGCCGATGCGTTCGGTCCGCCTGGCTCGGGGAAGCCCTCGCTAGAACGCGTAGCGAGCCGACAGGGCGAGCATTATGAGGCTGTCGTCGGTGCTCGCGTCATCGACGCCCGCGGCGCGGGTGCCCTCGCCAGCGAAGTCGACGCCGATCGCCCACCAATCGATCTGGGCCAGGATGCCCCAGGCCCCATCGAGGCGCAGGGAGGCCTCGGCGCGCGCACCGTAGCCGGAGAAGCTGCGGGGATCCCCGGAGTCGGTGGGCGTCTCGCGTACGAAGAAGGGCAGCTGCCCGCGAGCCCACAGGCGCAGCACGAGGCGATCGACGAGCACGGGCCAGGTCACGCCGGCCGCGAGCTCCGGGCCGGCGATGATGCGGTCCACCAGCAGGGCGGGCCGCTGCACCTGTGTGGTCTGATAGAGGCCGCGCAGGCCCACGCCGACGAGGGCGGCGGGGGCGTTGGCGCGGGGACCCAAGAACCAGCGTCCCCGCACGCCGCCCTCGAACTGGTGCAGGTTGTAGGCGATCGTCGAGTCGGTGCCCGGCACCGAGATGCGCGCGCCAAGACCGATGGCACCGCCTGCATACAGGCCGAGGGCCTCGGTCGGCCAGAGGTCCAAGCCGAACGCGAGGGCTGGCAGGGCCGTGAGGGCGGTCTCGACGCGGGCGGAGCGGGCCGCGAAGCCGAGGTGGCCAGTGACGACGGCTGGGCCGACCCAGGCGCCGGGCCGCGAGCGCGCCCGCTGGAGCCGGGCGGCGGACTCGGCAGCGCCCGCGGAGGCGCACAGAGCGAACAGGAGAGCGAGGGAGGTCAGTGCACGCATGGCGCGATGATAGCCGCCCGCCCACGCCACCGGAACAAGAGAGCAGGGTGGGCGGGGCAGACCGCCGCGGCGGCGATGCTCATCTGCAGTCTGGTGACGGTGGGCGCCGCGCGGGGCTCGCCGGCACCGCCCTCCAAGGACGAGATCGCCGTGCAGGCGGCGCTTGGGCTGTTCCTCGCCCTGCCCGATCGCCGTGAGGCGGGCGAGCGGGTGGTGCGACGCCAGCAGGGGATCGAGATCTGGTACCTCCGCCCTGTCTCGCGTGGCACCCGCGCCGATGCGCTCTGCGATGGTATGCGCTGGCTGGTTGCGGGGCGTCTGACGTCCGCGCCGGGGGCCAACGACCTCTTCGCGCGGCTCCCGGGAATCGACGAGCTGACCTTGGTCTTCTACGACCTCGAGACGAGCGTCGAGCCGGACGCGCGGGGTCGCTATCGGCAGGCCCGCAACGCTCGACCGCAGGCGCGGTTCACGCTGCGACGAGGGACGGCCGCCAAGCTACAGCCGGCCCCGGCGCGCGTCGCCCTCCAGGGGGGCGGCTGCGTGGCGGCCGGAAGACAGATGCTTGATGAAGTCTGGACGCCCTGATCAGGAGGCGTCGCGGCGGAGCAGGCTCATGCCGCTCGGGGCCTCGACGAGCCCCGAGACCGCTTGGTGGAACAAGCGCACCAACTTGGAGGGCTCGGGCTGGCGCAGCGCGTCGTAGTACTCGTCGCGGAGGTGCGCGGCGAGCAGCGCGGGCGGGTAGCCACGCGACAGGAGCAGCAGGTTGGTGAACAGGCGCGCGGTCGTCCCCGGATTGCGCCGGAAGGGGTAGACGTGCATCAGGCGGTGATGTACGTCGGCCGCGAAGGCGATGGGATCGCAAGCCTCCTCGAACTCCAGCTCAATCTGCTCGAACAGCTTGCGAAGGTGGTAGGGCACCTTGTCGGCCGAGCAGATTCGCTGGAAGTAGTCCCGATGGACAGGCGAGGTGCGCCGGTACAGGCCGCCCCGGTCCTTGGGATCGGTGGTCTGCATGCGATGGATCGCCTTGAGGTTGTCCAGGTTGACGGCCTCGAGGCCCTCGTGCGCCCGGGAGCACACGAACTGGATCACGTCTCGGTAGCGACGGATGTTGTCGAGCAGCGGCCGCAGATAACGGTCGAGCGACTCGTCGTCGTGGTGAAGGGCGTACGCGATCTCTTCGGGGCGGTAGAGGCGCCCTTCGAGCATGTTGTCGTGGTGAATCCAGGAGATGAGCAGTCGCTCGGACAGCGCCTCGGGCTCGGGCTGGCGATCGGCCAGCCGGCGGGCCCTGTGGTGCTCCAGCCTGCGGATGAACTCGGTGCCGTGTGCCACGGGGATCTCCTCGACGGTGCTGCGACGGTCGAGGCCTATGCGAAGCGCATGCCGGCGGGCGCGGCGGCCCTACACGCGGTAGGTGTGGCGCCACTCGGCGTGGGCCGGGTCGTCGCCCTTCACGATGCCGAAAAAAGCCTTTGAGATCATGGAGGTAAACTCGCCCGGTCGCCCCGGGCCAATGCGCCGATCATCGATCTCGCGGACCGGTGTGATCTCAGCCGCGGTCCCGCAAAGGAAGACCTCGTCGGCCACGTAGAGTTCTCCTCGGGTGAACAAGCGCTCTTCGACCGCGACACCGAGATCACGCGCGATGTGCAGGCACGAGTCCCGCGTGATGCCGCCGAGGACACTGCCGCCGTAAGGCGGGGTGATCAAGCGGCCATCACGCACGAAGAACAGGTTCTCGCCCGTGCACTCGGACACGTAGCCGTTGACGTCGAGCATGATGGCCTCGTCGTAGCCTGCCGCGAGGGCCTCGCGCTTCGCTATGACAGAGTTGACATACTGTCCGCAAATCTTGCCCTTCGCCATGTTCACGTTGACGTGGAGGCGGTTGAAGCTGCTGATCTTGCAGCGGATTCCCTTGGACATGCCCTCCTCGCCGAGGTACGCACCCCAGGTCCACGCCGCGACCGCGACTCGCACCCGGTTGTTGAGCGCGCCGAGGCCCATCGCTTCGCTGCCCAGGAACGCGATCGGCCGCACGTAGCCCTCGGCGAGAGCGTTCGCCTGCAAGGTCTCGACACACGCGTCGGTGAGGTCGCGGCGGGTGAACGGGATCTCCATGCCGATCATGTGGGCGCTGTCGTAGAGCCGGCGGATGTGCTCATCGAGCCGGAACGCGTGACTCTGGCCGTCGGTGCGCTGGTATGCGCGGATACCTTCGAAGACGCCGAAGCCGTAGTGCAGCGTGTGGGTGAGCACATGCACGGTCGCCTTCTCGAAGTCCACGAGCTCGCCGTCCATCCAGATCTTGTCGGCCTTGACCGCCATCGTCACGCTCCCGTCTCGTCTCGCAGACCGCGGCTCCGCTGGGGCGCGAGGTCAGCCGTCGTTTCATCACACTGCGAGCCGTCCGAAGATCGCTTCGAACCGCTCCCGGACGCGCGCGGTAGTCCGTTGGTAGTCCGCCAGCAGCCGCGCGCCGGGCTGCGAATCGCCCTGGGCCAGCGGGTCGGGGCGATAGCCCAGGCGTCGCGCGAGCCGGTCGAGCGACGCGGGGTCCACGCGCAGCTCGGGGGTGGGGTTGCCCCGCATGATGCGGACACGGTGGTCGAGGCGCCGCAGGAAGCGCCACGCGTCCGGCAGCGGGTCATCATGGTCCAGGACCCCCTCGGCGACCAGCGCCGCGAGCGCCTCCGACGTGTTGGGCGTTCGCAGCGAAGGCCGCTGACCGCCGTGCTCGATTTGCAGAACCTGGGCGATGAACTCGACGTCCATCAGCCCTCCGCGCCCCACCTTCGGGTTATAGCGATCCGGCGTTTCGCGGGCAACCTCGCGCTCCAGACGGGCACGCAGCCGTCGCAGCTCGGCGCGCAGGTTGGCCGGCGCCGGGCGCAGGTACGTCAACGCTTCGAGGGCGGTCCGGGCACGCCCGATCAGCGCGGCGTCGCCGACCACGGGCCGGGCCCGCACCAGCGCGACCCGCTCCCACTTCGCGGCCTGTGTGCGGTGGTACTCGACGAACCGCTCCAGGCGCGACACGAGCGTACCCTGGCTGCCCTCCGGGCGCAGGCGCGTGTCGACCGCGTAGAGCGGCATGCCGGCGCGCGTGGGCAGACCGAGCAGTGACAGCGTGCGCTGGGCCAGGCGTGTACACCAGGAGAGGGCGCTCGCCGGATCGGTGCCCCCGTCGTGGGCGTACAGGAAGACCAGGTCGAGGTCGCTGCCGTACGACATCTCGCGCCCGCCGAGCTTGCCGAGGGCGAGGACGCAGATCGCGATGGCGCCGGGTGGCGGGCCTCGACGCCTCACCGTCTCTTGCCGGGCTCGCTCGAAGACCGCCTCGAGGACCGCCTCGGCCACGTCGCTGAGGGCCCCTTCGAGGGCCGGCCCGAGGAGTTCTCCCGCGACGTCCGCTAGCCCGATGCGCGTCAGGGCCTTCTGTTTGTATCGCGCGACCGTCTCGACGAAGGCCTCGGTGTCGAGGTCACCGGCGGGCGCCGCCCGTGCGACGGCCTGGCTCAACGCGATCCGCTCGTCGACCGGGGGCCGGCGATCGAAGAGCGCCTCGAGCAGGTCGGGCTGTCGTGACAGGAGCCCGCCCAGCAGATCGCTCGTCGCGAACACGCTCACCAACAGGCGAACGAGCGCCGGGTTCGCGCTCAGGCTGCGGGCGTAGGCGGGCGTGCGTGCGAGCGGGCGCGCGAACGCCGCGAGGTGGGTCAACGCGCGATCGGGCTCGGCCGATCTCAGGACCTCGGCGAGCAGCGAGACACCGAGGGCGCCGAGCTCGCCATCCGCGCGCCGCGACAGGGGGCTCGTGGGCCAACGCCCCGCGGTCTCCAGCAGGTGAAGCGCCTGCACCGGATCGGCGAAGGCCGCGCTCTCGGCCGTGGCGCGTCTCTCGTCTGGATCCCCGGGCGCCAGGAGCTGCGCCGCCGTCCGCGTCTCGTCGTCGGGCTGATCGCGCTCGCCCCGCAGCAGCAGATCGAACATCTGGCCGACGTGCGCGCGGCGCTCGTCCACATCGGCGGAGAGCGCGGCGCCAGCGGCTGGGCCTTCGTACCCCAGCCGCCCGGCCAAGGCGTCGAGCTCGGCGCCGGTCGGCAGCCGCTGCGTCTGCCGCTGGTCGACCATCATCAGGCGGTGCTCGACGCGCCGGTAGAAAGCGTAGGCCTCGCTCAGGGCGTCCCGTTCGGCCTCGGTCAGGATGCCCGCCGCGACCAGCCGCCGCAGCGCCCCGAGGGTCGACGGATCCCGAAGGTGTGGCGCGCGCGGGGCGTGCAGCAGTTGGAGGACGTTGACGAAGAACTCGATGGCCCGGATGCCCCCGGGCGCCAGCTTCAGGTCGACGCCGCCGCCCCGCACGGCGCGCGCGCGCTGCTGCTGCTCGCCGATGCGCGTCTTGAGCTGCGCGATGGTGTCGAGCGTGTCGGCGCCGATGCTGCGTTGATAGATCCAGGGGGCGAGGACGGTGAGCACCCTGTCCCCCAGCGTGCGATCCCCACCGACAGGGCGCGCCCGCAGCCACGCCAGCCGCTCCCAGGTGCGGCCCCAGGCCTCGTAGTAGCGCTCGGCACCCGCGAGGCTGTTGCAGAGTGGCCCGCCCCGACCCTCGGGGCGCAGGTCGAGGTCCACCCGGAAGACGAAGCCATCCTCGCTCGGGTCGGAGATCAGTCGGTTCACGCGTTCGCACACGCGGCGAAAGAAGGCGTGCGGCGTCGTGTCGCCCGCCGAGCCCTCGTCGGTGCCGTACAGGTAGATCAGGTCGACGTCCGAGCTGTAGTTCAGCTCGTACCCACCCAGCTTGCCCATCCCAATGACCGTAAAGCCGATCGGCTCACCGGAGGTGTCCCGCGGCGCCCCGAGCTCGGCCTCGGTTCGCGCCCGCGCCCACGCGGCGGCGGCGGCGATGGCTGCCTCA
>CALBMW010000804.1 GCA_937896275.1 uncultured Myxococcales bacterium | reverse complement strand
GAGCCATCATGGTGCCGTCAACATGGCTCAGGGTTTCCCTGACTTCGATGGTCCCATCGACCTCATTGAGGCCGCCGTGGCAGCCCTGAGGGCCGGGCACAACCAGTACGCCCGGTCCCAGGGGCATCCGGCCCTCGTGCAGGCGGTCGCCGGGCACGCGCGGCGGCACTATAGCCTGACCTATGATCCGATGACCGAGGTGGCGGTCTTCGGCGGCTGCACCGAGGCCATCGCGGCGACGCTGCTCGGGCTGCTCGACCCCGGCGACGAGGTCATCTACTTCGAGCCCTATTACGACAGCTACCCGGCCTGCGTCGCCCTGGCAGGCGGCGTGGCGCGGGTCTGCACGCTGCGGTTTCCGGACTTTGCCGTCGATCTCGAGGCGCTCGAGCGGCTCTTCGGCCCGCGCTCCCGCGTCCTGCTGCTGAACACGCCGCACAACCCGACGGGCAAGGTCTTCAGCCGATCCGAGCTCGAAGCGATCGGCGCGCTGTGTGCCCGGCGCGGCGTTGTCATCGTGACGGACGAGGTCTATGAGCACCTCACTTACGACGGCGCCGAGCACGTCTCGATGGCCACGCTGCCCGGCATGTTCGAGCGGACGCTGCGGCTCTCGAGCGCGGGCAAGACCTTCTCGCTGACGGGGTGGAAGGTCGGCTGGGCCACCGGACCGGCGCCCCTGGTGGCCGCCGCGCAGGCGGCCCATCAGTTCTTGACCTTCTGTACGGCCACGCCGCTGCAGGTCGCGGTCGCGCATGGGCTGGACACGCTGGGCGACGACTTCTACCGGTCGCTGCGGGCCGACTTCACCGCGCGGCGTGACTTCCTTGCGCGGGCGCTCACCGACGTCGGCTTCGACGTGTCCATGCCCGCGGGCACCTATTTCATCCTGGCGGCCTTCGGCGATCTCTTTGCGGGCGACGATCAGGCCTTTGCGAGGCACCTCGTCCGCGCGCACGGGGTCGCCGCGATCCCGCCCAGCGTGTTCTACAGCGCCGCCCCCGACGAGGGCCGGGGCCTGCTGCGCTTCGCGTTCTGCAAGCGGCTCGAGACCTTGCAGGCCGCCGCCCTCCGGCTCGCGGGGCTGCGCGCGGCCTCGGGCGCGGGCGACGAGGTCGGCCCGTGAGCGCCTGGACGGTGGCCGGCGTCCAGCTCGACATCGCCTGGGAGGATCCCGCGAGCAGCCTCGTACGAGCCGGGGCGCAGGTGGCGGCGGCGGCGGCGGCAGGGGCGCGCCTGGTCGTGTTGCCCGAGATGTTCGCGACGGGCTTCTCGATGAACGCCGAGGCGATGGCAACGCACGCCGAGGCGATCGGCGGATGGCTGGCCGAGGCGGCCCGGCGTCACGGCCTCTGGTTGCTTGCGGGGCTCGCCGTGCCGGGCGAGATCCGGCCACGCAACGAGGCCAGGCTGGTCGATCCGGACGGAGCCGTCCGGGCCACGTACCACAAGGTGCACCCCTTCTCGCTGGCCCGCGAGCACGAGCACTTCGAGGGCGGCGAGCGCCTCCCCACCGCCGAGATCGAGGGCGTCCGCGTGACGCCGATCGTCTGCTACGACCTGCGTTTTCCCGAGCTGTTCCGGGCCGCCGCCGCGCGGACCGATCTCTTCGTCGTGATCGCCAACTGGCCGGAAGCGCGCAGGGCGCACTGGTCGACGCTGCTGGCGGCGCGTGCCATCGAGAATCAGGTGTGGGTCCTCGGGGTCAACCGCGTGGGGGAGGGCGGTGGGCTGCGCTACACCGGTGACTCGGCGCTGCACGATCCCCAGGGCGCCGCGGTGGCGACGCGCGCCGCACAGGTTGGCCTCGTCCTGGGCAGCGTGGACGCAGCGGAGGTGGCAGCGGTACGGGCGCGCTTCTCGTTCCTCGCCGACCGGCGGCCCGGCGTGTACGCCGCGCTCCGCTGACGCGGTCGGCCGGCGGCTCGTGAGGAAGATGCAAAGCTCTCGCGGCTACTCGCCGTGAGCGGCCCCGAGCCACGTCCAGCAGCGCGCGCCGTTCGCGTCCTTGCCCGCCTCGAAGGGAAGCTCGACGCCCTGCCTGGGCGCCCAGCGGGCCATCGCGCCGGTGAGGCCACCCATCGCCTTGGGGGTCTCGAGCCCCAGGGCGGACACTGCCTGTTCCACGGTGAGGCGACCGCGCTCCTCGAGCAGCGTGACGAAGTGCCGCGACGCGTCGGGCAGGCCCTCGACATAGCGCCTCCACCGCTCGTTCGGCGGCAGGTGGCCCAAATCCGGACGTGCGCGCTGCCCTCGGCGGCGTGCGCGCCCCGCCGGGGCGGAGTGGGACAGACCCCCGAGAACCACCGGAACCCGAATCGGCGTGGGTGCCCGTCCCACGCGCGCCCCGTCGCCGTGGCCGTGGCCG
>CALBMW010000803.1 GCA_937896275.1 uncultured Myxococcales bacterium | reverse complement strand
GGACTGAGCACTGCGCGGACTGAGCACTGCGCGGACTGAGCACTGCGCGGACTGAGCACTGCGCGGACTGAAGACTGGTCGAACTGAGCACATGCTGACGCAGCGCCTGCGGGTGGCCCAGGTGATAGCCGCCGCCCTGCTGGACCGGCGGGCGAACAGCACCCTGCGGCGCCGGGTCGTGATGCTGGACTGCGACCTGAACCGCCACATGACCAACAGCCGCTACCCCGACTACCTGGATCTGGGGCGGTGGGATCTGCTGCTCCGATCGGGCGCCGCGCTGGCCCTGCTCCGGGCGGGCTGCAAGCCCCTGGTGGTCGAGCTTCACCTGCGCTTCCGACGCGAGCTTCGCTATGGCGCGCGCTTCGAGCTCGACTCGCGCATCACCGGCTTCGAGGGCAAGGCCGTGCGCATCGAGCAGACCTTCCTGCGGGACCGGCGGGTGCACGCGCGGGCCGTCGTCCGCTCGCTGGTGGTGCAGCGCGGCAAGGTGGTCGCCCCCGACGCGCTGCGGCCCTTCGTCGTGCCGGCGCTGCGCATCGAGGCCGATCAAGTCATCGATGACCCCCGCACGGACGGTGCTCAAGCCGCCGAAGCGGCCCACCGATGACGGGGAGCGGTGGGCTCGCGGGCCCTTGGGGGAGGCGCGCACGCGTGGGGAACGCCGGATCGCTCGAATTACCGGAGCGTCGGGCCGCTGGAGGCGGGCTCGGGAGCCTCGACGAGGTGGACACCTGGCTCCTTGGCCTGCCCGTCGCCTTGATCACGTTGCGCCCCAACGGCCGCGTCCACCGGGCCAACCGCGCCGCGCGCCGCATGCTGGCGGGCGAGCTCCTCGAGGAGGGGGCCTCGCTCGACGCGGTCTTGGGCCCACGCGTAGGTCCCGACGAGCACCTGCTGTCGCGCACCACCGATCCCCTGCTGACCGCGCTGGCCGACGCCCGCCGCAACCCGCCGACCCGAGTGGGCTTCCATGGGCCGGACGGCGGCCGACGCTGGGTCGATCTGGCGACCGATCCGCTCCTCGACGGGACGCTCGTGACGCTGATCGATCGGACGGGCGAGCGCGAGCTGACCACCGAGGTGGCGCGCCTGCAGGCCCAGCTCGCGCGCGCCGACCGACGGTCGACCGCGGGCACGCTCGCCGGCGCCGTCGCCCACGAGGTCAAGAACCACCTCGTCCCGGTGATCCACGGGCTCGACGAGCTGGCCGACGCCTTCGAGCGGCCCTGGACCGAGACGTCCCGCACCCTCGAACTGCTGATTGAGGTTCGGGCTGCAGCCATACAAGCGGCTGAAATCGCTCGTGATTTACTGGACTTGACCCGTGACGAGGCGTGCCCGCCGGTGCTCGTCAGCGTCAACGCGATCGTCGAGAGCGCCCTTCGCCTGGCACGCGCGCAGGTCGCTCGGCAGGCCCAGATCGAGGTCGATCTCAGCGACGTGCCGCTCGTGTTGGGACACCCGACGCGGCTCGTGCAGGTGGTGCTGAACCTGCTGCTCAACGCCGGCCACGCCACCGCCGAGGCCGGCCGGCCCGGGACGATCACCGTGCGCAGCGAGGCCGTGGGTGGCGAGGTACGCATCACGGTCGGTGACACGGGCGCCGGCATCGCGCCCCGCGATCTGCCTCGCCTCTTCGAACCCCACTTCTCGCGCCGCGCCCACGGCGCCGGCGGCGGCCTCGGGCTGACCGTCTGCGACACGATCGTCCGCGCTCACCAGGGTCGGGTCAGCGTCGACAGCGAGGAGGGCGCCGGCGCCCGGTTCACCGTGTGCCTGCCCGCCGCGACGGGCGAGGCGTTACTGGCGCAGCCCTCGCCGCCCCCCGGAGCGCGTGGCCCCACCGGCCGGCCCCGACTGCTGCTGATCGAGGATCAGCGGGTCGTGCGGCGCGCCCTCGTCCGCATGTTCGAGCAACACTTCGACGTCGTCCCCGCGGGGGGCGTCGGTGAGGCCACGGCCGTGCTCGAGCAGCAGCCCGATGTCGCGCTGATCCTCTGCGACATGAGCCTGCTCGACGGCAGCGGCGTCGACGTGCATGACTGGCTGCGCGCCCACACGCCCGCCATGGTGGACCGCGTGGTCTACATGACCGGCGGCGTGTTCACCGCCGGCGCGCGGGCGTTCTTGACCGAGCGGGGCTTCCCGTGGGTCGAGAAGCCGTTCGCCATCGGAACGGTGTTGCGCCACTTCGCGACGATGCAAGAGGCCGCGGCGGCGGGCTGAGCGCCGTCCTCAGCGCCCGACGCGCGCGTCGCCGCCGAGGTAGATCCAGCGTTCGCCCCGGCGCCCGAAGCGCGACACCTCGTGCAGCACTTGGCGCCTGCGCCCCACGCGGCTCCAGGCGCGAAACTCGACCAGCCCGGTGGCGTCGGTCGGCCCGCCGGCCTCGGCGCGCTCCACCTTCAGGCGCTCCCAGCGGACCGCCGGCAGCGGGCCGTCGAGCGGCGCGGCCTGCGTCGCGGCCAGGAAGGACGCATCGCCCAGGCTGAAGGCCGTGAAGCGGGCGCGCATGAGGGCCTCCGCCGTCGGCGGCGCCTCGCGGCCATCCAAGTAGCGGCCACAGCAGGCCATGAGGGGCGCGCCGCCGCCGCAAGGACAGGGCGCGAGGGTGGGATCGAGCATCGCGACGAGGATGCATCGCGGTCCTCGGACGCGCAACCGCGCCGCGGGGGCGTCAAGGGTGCGGGCGACGCCGGGCGGTGCCGGAGCGGCTGCACGGCGTGTTGGGAGCGCCCCCGACGGATGAGTGACTCGCCGAGGTTGCGGGGCCGCTGCTCGTCAATCGGCCTCTCCCAGCGCGACGGCGCACAGCGCCTCGAGCACCAGCGGGTGCTCGCCGAGCGGGGGCAGGAGCACGACGTCGAGGTTCGGCAGGGCGGCCCGCACCGCCTCGATCTGGGGCGGGACGTCGTGCGCGACGTGGCCGCCCCCCGAAAGGAAGAGCGGCATCACCCGCAGCCGCGTCACGCCGTCGGCGGCGGCCGCGCGGGCCGCGTCGAGCAGCGACGGCACGCTCAGATCCAGATAGGCCAGGGTCACTGCGTCGGCGCCGATCCGCTGCGCGAGGCGCGCG
>CALBMW010000802.1 GCA_937896275.1 uncultured Myxococcales bacterium | reverse complement strand
CCGCCGAGGTCCCGGCGTGAGCACCGCGGCGCCTTCGTACAACGCAGGGCGCGGCAGCCCTTGGGCGCGGCGCCCGGCCCTGTGGGTGGTGGTGGTCGCGGCCGCGGTCGCGGCCGGCTGCGCCACCAACGCCAACCCCGATGAGCCCGACGCAGAGGCCAGGCTTGACGCGATCAGCGGCGTGCAGCCCACCCCGGACACGGGCCTGCCGCCCCCGCTGCCCCGCCTCGACTCCGGCACGCCGGCGCCGGAGCAGGACGCGGCGCCCGGCGGCTGCATCGCGGGCAGCCCGACGGGCGTACTCTGCGAGGTGTGCGGGCCCAACGGCACCCCCGTGCTGGCCGCCGACGATCCGGGCTGCCCGGCCATCGACTGCACCACCCTCGACCGCTACGCGCTCGTCGACGAGGACGGCGTGGCGGTCTGTTACAAGGACGTCCACCGGGACCCCGCGCGGCGCTGCGCCGGGCGCGGCCAGTGCTACGTCGCTCCCAATCAGCCGGCCTGCGGTGATCCGGATCGCGTCCAGGTCGCTCGCGCCGACGACGTGTGCCACGCCTTCGAGGGCTGCGTGGGCGCCACGCCGGGCACCCTCGTCGAGGCCCCGCAGGGCACCCCCTGCGACGACGGCATCTGTACCCCGGGGGGCGTCTGCGACACCGCGCTCGTGGATCGCTGCGCCGACTTCGAGAGCGACGACCCCATCTGCGCGGGCGATCCGACCTACTGCGAGTTCGCCGTCGTCGGCCCCACGACCTGCGGGGTGTATTGCCAGGAGCACCACGGCATCTGCCTGCCCGGTGGTCGGTTGGCCAGCGCGGGCTGCGTCACGGAGGGCGAGGTGGGCTGCTTCGACATGGGTGACGCGCTGGTCTGCCGCTGCCGCCTCAACACGCCCTGAGAGGGTGTTTACATATCCAAGGTCGAGCCGGGTGCGCCCACCGGCGGCGAGGTCGAGGCGGGAGGCCGCAGGACTATCAGAGATAATTCAAGCGCCGACCAACGAAGAGATCGTCGTCGGGGGGTGTGCACGGCGAAGTGCCGAGGGTTTGTAAACACCCTCTGAGATCGCTCGCCGAGATCGCTGGCTGAGACCGCTAGCTGAGGTCGTGCAGTCGGGCGGCCAGCGGGGCGCCCCAGCCGTCGTAGGACCCGCCCAGGCGCTCCGCCAACTCCAAGAGATCCCATGCCACCTGGTGGATGTGCTCGACGCTCACGGGATCGTGCCGACGCAGGTGCAGGCCGAAGGCGTCGCCCTGATCGCTGATGTCGAAGCCGTCCTCGGCGGCGGCGGCCCGAAAGGCCTCGCGGGCCGAGGCGTCGGGCAGCTCGACGAAGTGGTCGACCGCGCGGGGCTCGTCGGCCTCGTCGCCGTGGGCCCGCAGCTGGTCGACCACGCGGCGGTCCCCCATCCACTGTCGCTCGCGGCGCTCGGGCGCCAGGAAGTCGAAGTACAGGCACCACTCGGGGTCGTGCTCGCTGCGGAAGCGCGCGCGGTAGGGTCCGTCGGCCTCGGCGCGGCTCACCGCGCCGGCCAGCCCGACGTCGGTGCCGCCGTAGAGGAAGAACTCGCGATAGCCCTGCGTGGTCAGGCGCCCCACCGGGGCCGCGCCGCACACCTCGGCGAGGGCGGCGATCAGCGCCTCTTCGAAGCGCCCCAGGGTGTCCGACTCGCCCCCGTCGCTCAGGCCGTCCACGCGCGGCACGCGCAGCGACACGCGAACCGCGAGCAAGGTGGACCGCTCGGACGGCGGAGCCACATCGAGCCAAGCCAGATCGAGGGCGACCGACGCCGGCCGATCGTCCACCGTGCAGAAGTAGAAGTCCCAGGCCTCATCCATGAGGTGCCCTCCGCCCGCATCAAGGGAATGGGTAGCGCTCGCAGGCGGCGGGTGCAAGCGCGTGCGCCAGACCCACCGTGGTGCCGCCGAACGCGGCCATCGGAGGCACGCCCGGCCAGCCGATGGCCGCGGCCGCGGCGCGGTGAGCCACGACCGCGCACGCGCGCAGGTCGAGGCCGCGCACCCTGGCCAGGATGAAGGCGGCGGCGAAGGTGTCGCCGGCCCCGGTCGGATCGATCGCGCGCGCCGGTCCGGCCCGCACCTGCGTGGCGCGCCCGGCCGCGAAGACCGTGCACCCGGCGGCGCCCTGGGTCAGCACGACGCAGGGCACCACGCCGCGCAGTCGCGCCAGCCAGGAGTCATCGCCCGCCAGATCCTCGTCGCTCAGGAAGGCCAGGTCGAGGCCCGCGAAGAGGGCAGGCTGCACCGCATCGGGGCCGTGGCGGACGACGCCGTCCACCGACCGCTTGAGCCACCCCTGCAGACCCGCGGCCCGCAGCCGCGCCGGCACCTGCAGCCAGGCGCGCGGCTCCACCTCGCCCAGCACCGGCGCCAGGAACAACGCGTCGAGCGGCGACATCGACGTCGGTCGCACCGGCGGGGCCAGCGCCAAGAGCCGCTGCGCGCGCCCGCCGACCGCGTCGTAGGTGTTCAGGAAGCGCGTCGTCACCGCTGATGGCTGCCAGCGGATCAGGCCGTCGACCGCCGCCACCGGGAAGTCCGGCCCCGCGGCCGTCACCACGCGGGGCGCCGCGCCGAAGGCCCTCCAGACCCGCGACGCGAAGGTGACGCTGCCACCCGGGCGGGGCCCGTCGGGCGACGCGTCGAGGGTGACGTGTCCCACCGCGCACAGGCGCTCCCCGGTCGCCCGAGTCACAGCGTGAACTCCCCGCCCGCGATGTTGTAGGCCTGCCCCGTGATCGCCGCCCCGGCCTCGCTCACCAGGAAGCCCACCAGCGCCGCCACCTCGTCGGCCCGCACGAAGCGCCCGATCGGGAGGGCGCGCTCCACCGCGTCCCGATCCTCGCCGACGTCGGCCCGCGCCATCTCGGTGTCCACCCAGCCGGGGCACACCGCGTTGACCGTGATGCCCCGCGGCGCCCAGTCCAGCGCCAGGCAGCGCGCGAGCCCGAGCAGCCCGTGCTTCGAGGCGGCGTAGGCGCCGTAGCCGCCGGCGCGGCCCTGCTTGCCCAGGCCCGAGGACACCACCACCGCGCGCCCCCCGCGCCCCAGCGCCTCGCCCGCGGCCTGCAGCGTCAGGAAGGCGCCGTCCAGGTTGGTCGCCAGCACCGATCGCCACACCGCCCAGGCGAGGGCGTCCTCCAGGCGCGCCGTCCGACAGATGCCGGCGTTCGCGATCACCGCGTCGAGTCGCGGCGCGCCGTCGAGGGCGGCCCGCAGGCTGTCGATCTCGGTCACGTCGGCCACGCGCCGTCGGACGCGCTCGGCCCGCTCGGCCTCGGCGTCCCAGGGCGCGGCCAGCGTC
>CALBMW010000801.1 GCA_937896275.1 uncultured Myxococcales bacterium | reverse complement strand
GCCGGCCCCGGTGGCCCTGGGCGCCTCGGCCCGCGACGTGCTCGAGGATGCCGCGGGCGAGCTGGCCGCGGCGTGGCTGCTGCGCGCCGTGCCCCCGTGGCGCAGCGCCGCCGTCACGCTGGTACTCCTGGCGCTGTTCGCCGGCTTCTGCGCGCAGGCGCTGTCGGGCGGCACGACCAACCTCGCCACCGCCGCCGATCTGGGCGGGCTTTGGGCCCAGGGTCGCCTGCCCGCTGAGCCAGGTCGCCTGTTCACCTATGCCCTGCTGCACTATGGCGCGCTGCATCTGATCACCAACGCGCTGGCCATCGCGCTGGTGGGGCCCGTCGTGGCGCGCGCCCTGGGCGCCGCGGGCTTCATCGGGGTCTTCGTCGGCAGCGTCGTCGGCGCGGGCGTGGCGATCAGCCTGTTCGGTGGCTATGGGCTGACCATCGGCGCGTCGGGGGGCGCGATGGGCCTGGTGGGGGCGGCCGCGGTCATCGCCTGGCGCCACCCCGCCAGCCACGGCCGGCGCACCGGGCGGGCCGCGCTCCGGATCGGGGTGGTGATGGTCCTGGCGCAGGCCGCGCTCGACGCGGTCACGCCGCAGATCAGCTCCATGGGCCACGCGTCGGGTGCCGCGGTGGGCGCCGCGATCGGGCTGATCTGGCTGCTCACGGCGCGCACTCTCCGCCGCTGAACGATCCACGGCCGACCCGCAGGCAACCCGGTGGACGCTGCGACCACGACCACGCCGACGGGTGCTATGCTGGCCGCCGTTCGTGCGAGGTTCACCCGATGAAGGACCGGCCCTCCTATCGCCAGCGCGGCCAGCACCAGGGCCGCGTGCGCCACGCCGATCAGGCGCGCGTGCTGCCTCTCTTCGACGAGCACGGCGGCCTGCGCCCCGGCGCGGTGCAAGCCATCACCGAGCGCACCGGCGTGCCGGCGGCCACGGTGTTCGGCGCCGGCTCGTTCTACCACCTCATCGCGCGCCCCGAGATCGAGGCCCGCGTGTGCGACGGCCTGAGCTGCCGGATGGCGGGGGCCGACGTGACGCTCGCCCTGCTGACGGAGGCGGGCATCCGCGCCGAGGCGTGCGCCTGTCTGGGGCAGTGCGATCGCGCGCCGGCGGTGCTGTGGTCGGGCGCCACGGCGGGCTCTGGCTATGCGGTGAGCACCGGGCCGCGCCGCCTGACACCGCTGGTCGCACCAGCCCTCACCCCCAGCGACCCGGACCTTCCCATCGATCTGGCCGGCGCGGACGATCGCGCCTGGCCCGCGCTGGCCCGCGCCCTCGCGCTCGGCGGCGCCGAGGTCATCGCCCAGGTGAAGGCCTCGGCCATCCGCGGACGCGGCGGCGCCGGCTTCCCCGCCCACATCAAGTGGGACGCGGTGGCCGCCGCGAAGGACGCCCCCAACGGCCCCAGCGTGGTCGTCTGCAACGCCGATGAGGGCGAGCCGGGCACCTTCAAGGACCGCGTCATCATGGAGCGGCGCCCTCACCTCTTGCTCGAAGGGCTGGCCATCGCCGCCCACGCCGTGGGCGCGCCCGAGATCGTGATCTACCTGCGGGGCGAGTTCGAGCAACCCAACCACGCGCTGATCGCGGCCATCGCCGAGGCTCGCGCGGCCGGGCACCTCGACGGCCTGTCGGTCGAGATCGCGCTCGGGCACGGCGCCTATATCTGCGGCGAAGAGACGGCGCTGCTCGAGGCCCTCGAGGGCAAGCGCGGCATGCCGCGGCAGAAGCCGCCCTATCCCACGCAGTCCGGCCTGTTCGGGCGCCCGACGCTGATGAACAACGTCGAGACGCTGGCCTGCGTCCCAGCCATCGTGACGCGCGGCGGCGCCTGGTTCGCAGGGCTGGGGCGAGATGGCGCGGCGGGCACCAAGCTCTACAGCGTCAGCGGCGACGTGGCGCGCCCGGGCGTCTATGAGCTGCCCCTGGGCGTTCCCTTCGCCGAGCTGCTCGAGGTGGCGGGTGGCGTCCCAAACGCCCGAAAGTTGAAGGCTTTCAGTCCAGGCGGCGCATCGAGCGGGCTCCTGCCCGCGCGCGACGCCGACGTGCCGCTCGACTTCGGCCCGCTGACCGAGCGCGGCTCGATGCTCGGCTCGGCGGGGGTGGTGGTGCTCGACGAGACGCGCGACCTGCTCGACGCCGCGCTCGATCAGGCCCGCTTCTTTCGCGCCGAGAGCTGCGGCCAGTGCGCCCCCTGCCGCATCGGTACGCAGGTCATGGTCAAGCTGCTCGAGCGCCTGCGCGATGGGGGCGCCCACGCTGCCGATCTGGACACGGTCGAGCGGGTCGCCTGGGAGATGGACGAGGGCTCCATCTGCGGCCTGGGCATGGCGGCGCCGTTGCCCGTGCTGCACCTGCTTCGCAACTTCCCCGACGAGGTGCGCGCGCACCTCGCTGACCCGGGAGAGATTCCATGAGAGACACCCCATGAAGGATGACTGGAACGATCGGGCGGTGCCCCGCCTCGAACGCCCGCCGGCCGCGCTCACCGTGCGGATCGACGGCGTCGAGATCGCGGCCGGCCCGGAGGACACGCTGCTCACCGTGGCGCGCCGCGCGGGGATCGAGATCCCCACGCTGTGCCACGACGATCGGCTGAAGCCCACCGGCGCCTGCCGGATGTGCCTGGTCGAGAGCAGCGACAGCCGCCGCATGGTGCCTGCCTGCCGGCACCCGGTGCAGGACGGGCTCACCGTGCGGACCGACAGCGAGCGGGTGCGGCGTCATCGGCGCGCGCTGCTCGCGCTCTACCTCGCCGACCAGCCCGAGGGCGTGGCGCCGGGCACCGAGCTCGAGCGGCTCGCGCGCCACCATGGTGTCGAGCCGGGGGTGCCCGAGGTGGACGCCCCGCGCGCCAAACGGACGGGCGACGCCAACCGGTTCATCGAGTTCCGCGCCGACCGCTGCATCCTGTGCGCCCGGTGCACGCGGTACTGCGACGAGGTCGAGGCGGTGGCGGCCATCACGCTGGCGCACCGGGGCGCCGAGACGACCATCGCCACCAACTTCGGCGCGGGCCTGCTCGACACCACCTGCGAGCTGTGCGGCGGCTGCGTCGACACCTGCCCCACCGGCGCGATGGTGGAGCGCGCGGCGGTGTCGGCCCTCGACGCGCAGAGGCCGGAGGAGGTCGTGCGCACGACGTGCAACTACTGCGGCGTCGGCTGCCAGATGGACCTGCACGTGGACGCAGAGACGAGGACGCTGGTGCGCGTCACCAGCCCCGCGCCCGGGACGACGCTCAACGACGGCAACCTGTGCGTAAAGGGCCGATTCGCTTACGGGTTCGTCAACCACCCCGACCGCCTGACGACCCCCCTGATGCGGGGCGCGGACGGTGCGTTGCACCCGACCGACTGGGACACGGCGTTGGATCGCGCCGCCGCCCTGCTCGGCGGGGTGCGCGACCGCCACGGGGCGGACGCGCTGGGGTTCGTGAGCAGCAGCCGCTGCACGAACGAGGAGAACTACCTCGTTCAGAAACTGGCGCGGGCGGGGTTCGGGACGAACAACGTCCACCAGTGTGCGGCGACCTGACACGCTCCTACGGTCGCCGGTCTGGTGACCACGTTCGGCGCGGGCGCGATGACCAATAGCATCGGCGAAATCCGCGCAGCTGACTTTCTGATGGTGATCGGGAGCAACACCACCGAGGCCCACCCGATCATCGCGATGGAGATGAAGCGCGCCGCGTTGAGCGGCGCCACGTTGGTGGTCGTCGATCCGCGGCGCATCTGGCTGGCGGACTTCGCCGACCACTACCTGCAGCTCTGGCCCGGGACGGACGTGTGGCTGCTCAACGGGATGGCGCGCGTCATCCTCGACGAGGGGCTGATCGATCGCGACTTCCTCGAGCGGCACACCGAGGGGATCGAGGGGGTGATCGAGGCGGTCGGTGAGGTGACCGTCGAGCTGGCCGAGCAGATGACCGGCGTGCCCGCCGAGACCATCCGCACGGTGGCGCGGGCCTACGCGAAGACCGCGCGGGCCGGCATCTACTACACGCTGGGCATCACGGAGCACACGCACGGCACCGACAACGTCTACTCCCTGGCGAACCTGGTCCTGATGACCGGCCACCTGGGCAAGAAGTCGGCGGGCCTGAACCCGCTGCGCGGCCAGAACAACGTGCAGGGCGCCAACGACTCGGGCGCCTCCCCCGTCTACTACCCGGGCTACCAGCGCGTGGACGACCCC
>CALBMW010000800.1 GCA_937896275.1 uncultured Myxococcales bacterium | reverse complement strand
CTGTTTCTTGCGGTCGTTCATGTCCGAATGCTCACCGTGAGCGCGCGACGCGGTCGCGCAGCGAGACGTGGCTGTCATCGTCCCTGATGCGATCTGCGTCCGGGTCGAGCGCGTAGCGGAAGGTGCCGTCGCGCTCGTCGAGGTGCTCCACGAGCACGCCCCGCGCGTCGAGATCGGCCAGCGCCAGCACGACGCGGGGCGGCCCCAGGCGCGACGCCTCGGAGATCTGCGCCACGCTGAGCGCGTGGTCCCCGCCCGCCAGCGTACGCTCCACCGTCTTCACCTCTTCGACCGTGGCGCGCGGGGCCCGCGCGGCGGCGAGGCTGGGGAGGCGGCGCCGAAACCAGAGCTTCACGCCGCCCAGCGCCAGCGCCCCCAGGCCGAGTCCCCCGAGCGGGGCGAACAACAGGTTGAGCGGGAAGCTCGCGCCCAGCCCGACCCACACGGCCCCCGTCACCAGCCCGACGCCCGCGATCGTCAGCGGCAACGGCCCCGGCAGCCGCAGCAGCGCGGCCGCCAACTCGCTGTCGGGGCGGATCGGCAGATGGTCATTTCGAGGTGCGATGGGCGCGGTCACGGGACAGAATCTCCGGCCACGCGGCCCTGGTGTCAAACGTGTAGACTGCGCCCCGTGGAATCCGACCCCTCGACGTGGAGATCCGGCCTGCGAGCGGCCCTGCCTGCGGCGGTCCGCAGCTTCTTGCTCGCGTTGGCCGCGATGGGGGTGGCCGGCGTCGTGGCGGGCGCATCTGTGACCACGTGGGTGGCCCGCGCAGGCTGGGGCGTCGCCCTCGGCGCGGGCATGATCACCCTGCTCCTCTGGGGCGCGCTCGCGAGCCCGCTCGCGTTGAAGCGCGGCATCGCCGCGGGGATCGCGGCCGCCATCGAGCGCAGCGCTCCCGGCCAGGCCGTGTTGCGCGAGCTCTTCGACCGCATGCTCGCCGTCGACGACGCCTCCGTGATGGGGCAACGCGGCGGCGGTGCCGTGCGGACCGTCGAGAACCTGCCCCTCCGCGACGCGGAGCAGGCCCTCAAGCGAGCCGTCGGCGAGCTGCTCGACGTGCCGCTCGAGGGCGAAGGCACCCGCGGCGGCCTGCGCCGGCGCATGCGGGACGCGCTGGTCGAGCGCATCGAGGCCCTCACCCTGACCGGCCTTCGTGAGGCTGACACCGGGGGGGCGGGGGTCGATTTGATGAAGGTTCGCAATCAGGTGGGAGCCGGCCTCGACGCCCGCCTCGCCGTCGGCGCCCTCGAGGCCGCCGCCCACTTCACGCGCCTGATCGTGATCGGCGCCCTGATCGGCAGCGTGGCGATCGCCCTCCTGATCGAGCGCGCCGCATGAGGTACGCGCTGGGCGCGATGCTCCTCCTGCTGGGCCTCGCCGGGCCCGCGGGTGCCTGGGAGAAGGTGCTCGAGGAGCACGGCATCCTCGTCGAGGAGCAGGCGGTCGCAGGCCGCAACCTGCCCATGTTCCGAGGACGCGGCGTCGTCAACGCGGGCCTCTACGAGGTCATCGCGGTCCTGAGCGACGCCGATCGCCGCACGCAGTGGCTGCACCGCTGCGTCGAGTCCAAGATCGTCGCGCGCCTCGACGCCTTCACCACCGTCGCCTACACCCGCACCGACGCGCCGTGGCCGGTCGACGACCGCGACGCCGTGATGCTCGCCCAGCTGTTCACCGTCGAGCCCGGCCGCGTGTACCGCGCCCAGTTCACCGCCCTGCCCGATCCACGCATGCCTCCGCGCGATGGCATCGTGCGCATGAAACACCTGCACGGCCACTGGGTGATCGAGGCGCTCAGCCCCAGCTCGACCCGCGTGGAGTACGAGGTGGACGCCGATCCCGGCGGCCTCCTGCCGGGCTGGCTCGCCGCCCGCGCCAGCCGCGAGCTGCCCCTGCAGTCGGTGCTGGGCCTGCGCCGGCAGACGCGCCGTACCCGCGGCGTCTACGACGCCTTCCTCGACCAGTGGGATCCGGAGCGTCGCCCCAAGGACGCGCCGACGCCGGCGCAGCCCCCGGTCTGGAAGCCCTGATGCCATCGGCCGCGCGCTACGAGGGCGGCTGCTTCGATCGCGCCGCGGCCGATCGCTTCGTGATCGAGGCCTTCGACGGGCGCGACTGGGAAGCGAACGTCGGCCGGATACGGTAGCCGTTAGAGGGCGCCGAAGAGGGCGCCGAAGAGGGCGTCGACCACGGCCCGTGGCGTGCGCCGCAGGGCGCGCCCCTGCTCGAGGTGCAGGAAGCGCTGGGTGGCGTGATCGGCCTCTTCGTCGCAGGCGTCGAAGGCGCCGTTGACGAGGCGGCCCTGCAGGTTGGTGGTGCCGCACAGCCGCGGAACGGGCGAGACGCCGGGGTGGGGGTTGCACGTCGTCACCCGCTGACCGGGGAAGGCCCGCTGCAGCGCACGCATGGCCCGGGCGACCGCCGACCCGCCCTCCACCGGGAGCGCGGTGCCGTTGGACACGCTCACGCCCTTCTCGGCCATGCCATGAAGGCTGATCACCAGATCGTCGGGCAGCAGCCGCGTGAGGGTCACGTGCACGTGGTGGAAGAGCGTCGCCTCGCTGTGCGCCGGATCCGACAACCGATAGGGCGCCAGCCCCGCGTCGCACACCGCGGTCTCACCGCCGCAACCGCTGACGCTGGTGGCCGCGCAGCGGTGCGTGCCCGAGACCACCAGCACCCGCGCGCCGTGCACGTCGAAGGCGTAGCGGCCCTGCTCGAGGGTGCCTCGCTCATTGAACGGGTGGGGCACGCCGACGACCACCGGGCGCGCGCCGTCGGCGAAGTTCCAGGCGATCAGGGGCCGGCCGCTGCCGGGATCCGGGCGCCAGACCGCGATGTCCGCGTCGACGCGGCACAGCACGTAGCCTGCGTCGTCGGCGAAGCCCACCGCCAGGTCGAGATCGCCGTCGCTGGCGGACTCGAGGCTGGCAGACAGCGAGGCCGTCTCGACCTGCTCCGGGGCCTCGTAGCCACCGTCTCGGGGCGGCGGCACGATGCTCGACAGGGCGAAGGTGGCGCCGAGGCCGAACTCGCAGGGCTCGAGACCCCGAGTCCACGTGACCGGCGCCTCGTCGGTGATCGCGGCCTCCCCCTCCTCGTCCGCGAGCGCCGGGTCGTCGGGGGCAGCGGGCGTCTGGAGTTCAGCCGCGAGGCCGGCGTCGGGTGAAGCATCGCCCTCGGGCGGGTTGCCGGCCTCCGGAGACGCGTCGGTCGCGGGTTGCACCTCGACGGCCGCTCCGCCGTCGGCCTCGAGCGTGGCGTCGGTGGTCTCCGCCGTGAGCCCGGCGTCGGGAGCCTCGGGCGTCTCCGGCTCGGGATCGATGTCCTCGTCGGCGGGCGCCTCGCCCATCGCCGCGGCCTCCGGCGACTCCTCGTCCCACGGCCCCCAGCAGGCGGTCGGCAGCAACGCGAAGGCGGCGACCCAGAGGGCGGCGCGACGACCGCCGGCGCCCCATGGGGCGATGCTGCGTTGCGAAGACGACATGGGCCTCAAGGTACCGGCGGCCCGGTCCGGCGAGCAAGTTCGGCGCCGCGGGCGGCAGCCAGAGGCCGTGTGCGTCGCGCGCCGCGGTGCATGCCCAGCGGCCTCGGTCGGGTCACGCTTCAATCCGTTCTCGGCGGACGTTGAGAGTGCATCGGCGCGCCCCTCATGTGGTACCCGTGGCACGCGCGCCGCGCCGTCGGAGGTTCCGAATGATCCGCACCGTGCTCCTGCT
>CALBMW010000799.1 GCA_937896275.1 uncultured Myxococcales bacterium | reverse complement strand
CGACGCGATCATCTCGATCGACACGACGAAGGCCGCCGTCGCGGACGCCGCGCTCGCGGCCGGCGCGGAGATCATCAACGACATCACGGGCTTGACGGGAGATCCGGCGATGGCCCCCCTGGCCGCGGCGCGCGGGGCGGGCGTCGTGCTGATGCACATGCGGGGCCGCCCCGCGACCATGCAGGTGGGCGATCTGTCGTCTCCCGATGTCGTCGCCGCGGTCAGCGACTGGCTGGCACGGCGGATCGACGAGGCGATGGGCGCCGGGATCGACCGCGAGGCGATCTGCATCGATCCGGGCGTCGGCTTCGGAAAGACCGTCGAGCAGAACGTGGCGCTGGTGGCGCGACTGCCGGAGCTTGCGGCGCTGGGGCGCCCCGTCCTGCTCGGCGTGTCGCGCAAGTCCTTCCTGGGCGCGCTGACCGGTCGCCCGGTCGGAGAGCGGGGACCGGCGACCGCGGCGGCGCACGCGGTCAGCGTGCTGCGTGGGGCGCACGTGCTTCGGGTTCACGACGTCGCGGCCGCCCGGGACGTTGTGACCGTGGCGACGGCGCTGCGGGGGGGCTCGCTGTGAGCTTCGCCGCCCTCCGCGCGACGCTGGCGCCGCTGCTCGACGTCGTCATCATCTACTACCTGATCTACCGCGTGCTGCTCATCATCAAGGGCACCCGCGCGGTGCCGATGCTCATCGGCCTGGTGGTCATCGTGATCCTGTACGCCCTCAGCCAGGAGGCGTACCTCGGCCTGCCGACCTTCAACTGGCTGCTCGAGCAGTTCATCGGCAACCTGCTGCTCATCGTGGTGGTGGTCTTTCAGGCCGACATCAGGCGCGCGCTGGCGGCCTTCGGGCGCACGCAGATCCTGACGCAGTTCCGCGGTGGGGCGGGCGCTCAGGCCATCGACGAGCTCGTGAAGGCCAGCACCTCACTGGCGCAGCAGACCATCGGCGCCCTCATCGTCATCGAGCGCGACGCCGATCTGGAACCCTACCTCGAGGAGTCCACGCGCATCGACGCCCGGTTGAGCAAGGAGTTGCTCTACAGCATCTTCGTGCCGGAGCGGCAGAACCCGCTGCACGACGGGGCGGTGGTGGTGCGACGCAACCGCGTCGAGGCAGCCGGCGTGTTCCTGCCGATGAGCGTGAACCCCAACATCGAGCGCGCGCTCGGCACGCGACACCGGGCGGCGTTGGGGCTCAGCGAGGAGACGGACGCGCTGGTCATCGTGGTGAGCGAGGAGCGTGGCACCGTGTCGCTGGCCTGCGAGGGTGACCTGGATCTGGACCTGAAGGCGGCCGCGCTGCGCGAGCGCCTGACGAACCTGCTGATCAAGCGCCCGACGCGACTGTTCCGGCGCGACCGGAGCGTGGTGACGCTGCTCACCCGGAAGCAGTCCAAGGCCAGCGAGGAGGCACCGCCCGCGCCGTGAAGACCTTCCTCCGCCAGATGTTCCTCGAGAACGTCGGTCTCAAGGCGCTGGCGCTGGCGCTGGCGACGACGCTGGTGCTCGTGAAGAGCGAGGATCAGACCTCGGTGGTCACCGCGAACGTGCGGCTGCGCGTCGTGCACCCGGAGGATCGGGTGCTCGTGAGCCCGCCGGTGGACAAGGTCGCGGTCACCATCGAGGGCAAGTACTCGGTCCTGCGCAACTTCGACGTCGACAGCCTGCCCGCCCTCGACATCAACCTCTCGGGGTACGAGGAGGAGCAGGTGCCCTTCGAACCCGAGATGTTCAAGGTGCCGCCCAACCTGCAGGTGCGCATCGTGCGGCCGGCGGCGATGCTGGTGCACTTCGAGGCGCGGCGACGCCGGACGGTCGACGTCGTCGCGGCCTTCGAGGGGGAACCGCAGACCGGCTACCGCGTGACCCAGGTGTCGGTGGACCCGCCGACCGTGACGCTCGAGGGCGCGGCCTCGGCCGTGGACCGGATGGAGGCCGTCGGCACGGAGCCCATCTCGCTGGTCGGCCGCAACCAGACCACCGCCTTGAGCGTGGCGCTCGCCCCGCCCCCGCCCTTCGTCAGCTTCGTGGAGCGCGGCCGGCGCCACGTGGTGACGGTGACGATCGAGGAGAAGCGCGGGACGCGGGTGGTCGCGGGCCGGCCGATCGAGGTGCGCAACGTGCCGGAGGGCGTGTTTGGCTTCGAGGTGAGCCCCGCCACGGTGGACATCACGCTGCATGGGCCCGTGCGGTTGCTCGACGCGCTCGATCCGAGCACCCTCGTCGCGTACGTGGACGCCGCGGGCGTCAGCCCCAGACACAAGCAGCTGCACACCCGCGCCGTGCAATTCGATGCCCCTGACGAGCTGCGGTCGTCGGAGATGAAGCCGGACATGGTGACGCTGCTGCAGCTCGATCCGCCCCCCGCGCCGCCGGCCGACGCAGGCGTGCCCGCGGATGGTGGCGTTCCCTAGGATCACGAGCACGAGACGAGGCTGGATGAGCAAGGACACGCGCACCCTGTTCGGGACCGACGGCGTCCGCGGGCTGGCCAACCGGCACCCGATGACCGCCGAACTCGCCATGAAGCTGGGCCGCGCCGTGGGCTACCGCCTGCGGCAGACAACCGGTCGGCGGCCCAAAGTGCTGATCGGCAAGGACACTCGGCTGTCGGGCTACATGATGGAGACGGCCCTCGTCAGCGGGCTGTGCTCGGTGGGCGCCGACAGCCACCTGGTGGGGCCCCTGCCGACGCCTGGGATCGCGTTCCTCACGTCGGGCATGCGCGCCGACGCGGGCCTCGTGATCTCGGCGAGCCACAATCCCTTCGAGGACAACGGGATCAAGATCTTCGGGCGCGACGGCTACAAGCTGCCCGACGCGGACGAGTTGCTGCTCGAGCGCCTCCTCGACAGCGAGGAGGTCGATCACTATCGGCCCGTGGGCACGGAGATCGGGCGCGCCTACCGCATCGAGGACGCGGCCGGGCGCTACTCGGTCTTCGCCAAGGCGGTCTTTCCAAAGGAGCTGACGCTCGAGGGGCTGCGGGTGGTGGTCGACTGCGCGAACGGCGCCGGGTATCGCGTGGCGCCCGAGGTGCTGCGCGAGCTGGGGGCCGAGGTCATCTCGATGGGGGTGAGCCCCGACGGCACCAACATCAATCATGACTGCGGCGCGCTGTACCCAGAGAACATGGTGCGCATGGTGCGCGAGCGGCGCGCCGACGTGGGCGTGGCCCTCGATGGTGACGCGGACCGGTGCATCCTCACCGACGCCCGCGGGCAGCTGGTCGACGGCGATCAGGTGCTCGCCTTGCTGGGCCGATTCCTGTTGTCGCGCGGGCAGTTGGCCAAGAGCACCCTGGTGGCCACGGTCATGAGCAACATCGGCCTCGACCGCGCGATCAAGGATGCGGGTGGGCGCGTGGTCCGCGTCGACGTGGGCGATCGCTACGTGGTGGAGCGCATGCGCGCGGATGGCCTCAACGTCGGTGGGGAGCAGTCGGGCCACATCGTGCTGCTCGACCACACGACGACCGGCGACGGGCTGGTCACGGCGCTCACCGTGCTCGGCATCATGGTGCAATCGGGTCAGCCCCTCAGCGAGCTGGCCGCCTGCATGACGCGCTATCCGCAGGTGCTGCTCAACATCGACGTGCCCGAGAAGCCGCCCATCGAGTCGCTCTCTGGCCTGCAGGAGACCATCGCGGGGGTGGAGTCCGAGCTGGGCGACGAAGGGCGCGTCCTGGTGCGCTACTCGGGCACCCAGATGAAGTGCCGGGTGATGGTCGAGGGGCCGGACGACGCGGTCATCGAAGACGCCGCGCGCCGGCTGGTGTCGGCCTTGCGTGGGGATTTGGCGTGAGCGTCGAGGCGCGCCTGCACCTGTCGCTCGATCCGGTGGCGGCCTTCCGCGACCTGCGCGACGGCAACGCCCCCGAGCCGGTGGCGGTGGCCCTGCTGGCCGAGATGGCGGGGATCCGCTTCGTCAGCCTCGAGGCCCGCGACGCACGGCGCGCGCGCGACGTCCGCCTGCTGCGCGAGACGCTCACGGTGCCGGTGGATCTGGCGCTGGCGCCGACGCACGATCCGGTGGGCACGGCCTTCGAGGTGCGCCCCGACCGACTGACGCTGGTGCCCGAGCAGCGCGAGGGGGGCAG
>CALBMW010000798.1 GCA_937896275.1 uncultured Myxococcales bacterium | reverse complement strand
CCCACTCGGGTTCACCCCGACGTGCGTTCGGACCCGCCCTCCATCCCGCTTTGCGTGACATCGCTTTGGCGGCCCGTCATGCAACCCGCTAGTATCGCCGCGTTACTCAGCACACCCTGGGGGGGTTCCGATGGGCTGCAATGTCATTGCGTTGGACGAAGAAGACGACTCTTGGCTGGCAGAGATGGCGCGCCAGGAGGGTGTGCCCAAGACGCACCTGATCCGCCGGGCCGTCCGCGCCTACCGAGAGCAGTTCGCCGGCGAGGGCGCCGCGATCGAGTCGCTGCTGCTCACGACCCCGGTGCTGTGGCTGGAGGGCGACGTCATCGAGCCCGAGATCATCGAGCCCTGGATCATCGAGCCCTGATGAGGGCGATCACACGAGGCGTCGGAGTCGCGCGACCAGACCGCTGGCGCTCTTGAGCCAGCTGGTGAAGCGCTCACCGCCACGCGCCACGCGCATCGACATCAAGATGCGCAGGAGCGACTGACCCACCTCGGTCAGCCCCAACAGCAGCCGCATGCGTTCCACGTCGTAGGGCACCGCCTCGCCCTGGCTGGTCGCGTACTCCGCCTCCTCGATGGCGCCCTCGAGCGCCAGTCGAGCCCCCTCGAGCAGCATCCACTCGCGTGAGCGCAGGACGTCCGCGATGGTGGGCCAGAAGTTCATCACGGCCTCGTAGGGTGCGGTTCGATGCCCGTCGACCGGGCGCACCAGGCCGTACTCCATCAGCTCCGCCACGGCCCCACTGATCAGCGAACGACTGACCCCGAGCGTCTGGGCGATCTCGGTCTGTGACAGCGGCTGCGCGCGCAGGGCAAGCAGGGTCCACACGCGGCCGTGGATGGCCTTGAAGCCCCAGTACTCGATGAACCGGCCCGCCGCCTCGCAGACCTGCACCACCTGGCGGGTCATGCGATCGGACGGCCCCGCGGGCGCCGACGACTCTTCACGCGATGCTGAACGAGGCGAGGTCACGGGCACACCCTAGCGCCATCGCGAGCCGCGGTCGATACCGCGCGGTGCGGCAGGGATGCGATGCGCTTGAAGCGTGGCGCCGCTGCCGCTAGCCTCATCATTGTTCAACAACTTGTGAACACTGACCTCATGTCGGACCGCACACCACACCAGCCGGCCCTTGGACGCGCCCGCCGCTCGTCACGCATCGATGACGACAATCCAGAGGGCGCCCGACACGCGCCCAACGGCGTCGAGCGCGCGCTGCGGCAGGTCGCCGCGGCGGGGGCAGGTTCGCGCTGGGCCGCGTGGCTCGGGCCCTTGGGCGACCGGGCCTTCGTCGTCGCCGAGCCCTCACCGACCGACGCGATCATGTTGTGGGCAGGGTGGCCGTCGCGGTGGCGGGCACGACCCGGCGCGGACGACACCACGTGTTCATCATGTGCTGAACACCATGGCGCCGGCATCGAGGCCCCCTTCGTGGAGCCGCGACGCGCGTGGCGAGCGCGGGTCGGCGAGGCCGAAGCGGCCTGCCGGGACGGGCGACTGAACAAGGTCGTCCTGGCGCGGGCCGCCGCGTTCCCCGCCCCGCCCGGCCGCGCCTACGACGTGCCCGCCACGGTCGCCCGGCTGCGCGCGGCTCACCCCGACGCCTACGTCTACGCCTTCGTCGACGGCGACGGCTGCGCCTTCGTGGGGGCCACCCCCGAGGTCCTGGCGCGCCTCGAGGGACGCCGGCTTCGCACCCACGCCCTGGCGGGCACGGCGCCCGGCGACCGGCCCCAAGCGCTGTGGTCCTCGGCCAAGGATCACCGCGAGCAGGCATGGGTGGTCGAGGCCATGTGCTCGGCGCTCGGCCCGCTGGCCGACCGGGTGGTCGTCGCGCCCACGCCACGGCTTCGGCGGGCGGGGCCGCTGGTGCACCTGGAGACGCCCATCGAGGCGGCGCTGCGACCGGGCGTCACGCTGGCACAGGTCATCGACGCGCTGCACCCCACCCCGGCGCTGGGCGGCCACCCGCGGGCCGCGGCGCGGGCCTGGTTGGACGCCACCGAGCGCCTCGAGCGCGGGGCCTACGGCGGCCCCATCGGCTGGGTCGGAGGTGGTGGCGACGGCCTCGTCGCGGTGGCCATCCGCGGGATGCTGCTCGATGGCCCCCGCGCCTGGGGCTTCGCCGGCGCCGGCGTCGTGGCCGGCTCCGACCCCGAGGCCGAGTGGCGTGAGACCACCTGGAAGCTGGACGCGGTGCGGTCCTGCCTCGTGACGCGATGAGCACGTCGGCCGCCCTCGAGACCGCCACCCTCGGCGCCGGCGACTTCGACACGGCCGCGCTCAACGCGGGCGCCGCCGCCGCGCTGATCGCCGGCCTCGTGGCGTCGGGCGTGCGCGAGGTGGTCTTCTCGCCCGGCTCGCGCAGCACCCCGCTGGTGCTGGCCGCCCACGCCCACCCGGCGCTGCGCCTGACGGCCGCGCTCGACGAGCGCGCGGGCGGCTTCCTGGCCCTGGGTCTGGCGCGCGCCACGGGCGGCCCCGTCACGCTGCTGTGCACCTCGGGCTCGGCGGGGGCGCACTACCTGCCCGCCGTGGTCGAGGCGGATCGAGGGCGCGTGCCATTGGTGGTGCTGACCGCCGATCGCCCGCCGGAGTTGCTCGACTGCGGCGCCAACCAAGCGGTCGCGCAGCACGGCTTCTTCGCCGGCAACGTGCGCCACGCCCGCGACCTGGGGCCGCCCGCCCAAGGCACCGAGGGAGCGTTCTTCGACGCCGGCCGCCGCGCTGCCGAGCGCGCCCTGGCGGGGCCGCCGGGGCCGGTGCACCTCAACGTGCCCTTCCGCGAACCGCTGTGGGCAGCCGGCGTCGAGGTACCCGCGACGGGTCGCGCCGCGGGTCTGCGCGTGGACGCCACCGCGGTCCTGCCGGCAGGCGCCACGGCCGCGCTCGCCGATCGCCTGGCCGCGGCACACCGCGGCGTGATCCACTGCGGCGCCGACGCCGACGACCGCGGCGCCGCGCTGACCCTGGCCGAGCGCCTCGGCTGGCCCCTGCTGGCCGAGGCCACCTCGGGCGGACGCTTCGGCGGCGGCCAAGCCGGGCCGCGCATCGCACACGCCGACGGGCTGCTCACCGGCGTCGTCGCGCCGCCCGACTTGGTGGTGCGAGCAGGTCGCCCACCGCTCTCGCGCCGAGTGGGCGCATGGCTGTCGCAAGCAGTTGATCACACTCTGCTTTTTGATGAACACGCCGAACGCGCCGATCCTCACCACGCGGCCGACACGCTGGTCGTGGCGGCCCCCGCGCAGGCCCTCGCGGCCTTGGCCGAGCGGGTGCCCCGTCGCCGCGACCGCGGTTGGCTCGAGGCTTGGCGCCATGCCGACGACGCCGCCGAGGCGGTGTTGGCCGAGGCCTGCCGCGGCGCCTTCGACGAGGTCGCGGTGGCGCGTGCCGTCGTCGCGGACGCGCCCCTCACCCACGCGCTGCACCTGGGCAACTCGACGCCCGTGCGCGACGTGGACGCCTTCGCGCCCGTGGGCGGAGCGACGCGACGCGTCTTCGCCAGCCGCGGCGCCAGCGGCATCGACGGCGCGATCGCCCAGTGCGCCGGCGAGGCCATCGGCGGACGCGCGCCCGTCGTCGCGCTGCTGGGCGATCTGACCTTCCTGCACGATCTCGGCGGGCTTCTGCTCGCGGGCCAGCTTCGCGCCGACGTCACGGCCGTCGTGATCGACAACGGTGGCGGCGGCATCTTCGGACAGCTGCCCGTCGCCGCACACCCCAGCGCGTTCGAAGCCTGCTTCCTGACCCCACAGCGCGCACGGTTTTCCGATCTGTGCACCGGCTGCGGCGTCGCGTTTCGGTCGGTCGAGGGCCGGGGGGCGCTGCGGGCGGCGCTGGCCGAGCCCACCACGGGGCCGCGCGTGATCCTCGTCGTGGTGGACCGCGGGGCGAGCCAAGCCCAGAGGCGCGCGCTGACCCGATCGGCCGGCGCGGTGATCTCGTGAGCCGCCGGCCCTCGACCCTGGAGGTGTGGCGCGCGGCCATCCGACCCGCCACGCTCTGGGCGGGCGCGGTGCCCGTCTTCGTCGGCACCGGGCTCGCGGTCGCGAACGAGCGGGGGGCCTGGGGACCGGCTTCGGCGGCGCTGCTGGGCGCGCTGCTGATCCAGATCGGGACCAACCTGGTCAATGACTGGGCCGACTTCCGCAGGGGCGCCGACGGACCCGACCGACTGGGCCCGGCGCGCGCCGCGGCGCAGGGCTGGCTGACCCCGGCGCAAGTGGCGATGGGGGCGGCCGTCGCGCTGTCCGGCGCCGCGCTGGTGGGCGCCTACCTGGTCGCGGTGGGGGGGTGGCCCATCCTCGCGCTCGGCGTGGCCAGCCTCGCCTGCGCGGTCGGCTACACGGCGGGCCCCCTGCCCTTGGCCTACGTCGGCCTGGGCGACGCCTTCGTCTTGCTGTTCTTCGGCGTGGCCGCCGTGGTCGGCACCTACTTCGTGCAGACGGGCGGTGTGTCGGGTAGCAGCCTGGTCGCGGCGGTCGCCGTGGGCGCGCTGGCGACCGCCATCCTGGTGGTGAACAACCTGCGCGACCGCGTGAGCGACGCTCGCGTCGGCAAGCGCACCCTGGCCGTGCGCTTCGGCGCGCGCTTCACGCGGGCCGAGTACGTGGCGCTGGTGGCCGGCGCCTACGTCGTGGTCGCGACGGCGGCCCTGACCGGCGCGGGCGTGGGCTGGTGGCTGCCGTGGCTCAGCCTGCCGCTGGCGGCGCGGACGACGCGCGCGGTGCTCCAGACCGACGGCGCGGCGCTCAACCCGCTGTTGGCGGCCACCGCCCGCCTCGAGCTCGTCTTCGGACTGCTGCTCACCGCCGGGGTCCTGCTGTGAGGCGCGTGGCGAGCGTGCAGGTCATCCCCACCGACGTCGGGCGTCCCGCGTGGCGGGTGCGGCTGGCGACGACCGACGGCCACGTCGGTCACGGCGAGGCGGCGCCACACGCTGGCTTCGGCAGCGGGCTCCAGGCGACCGCCGCCGCGCTCGAGCGGGTCTCGCGGCTGATCGGTCGAACGCTCGCGCAGGTCGCCGAGGCGCCGGAGCTTGGCGCGGCCGAGGCCGACTTCGCGCTGGCCCTGGCGGCGCTGGACGCGGACGCGCGGGCGATGGGCCGACCGCTGGCGGCCTTGCTTCGAGCCGACCACGGGGCCTCCGTCGACAGCCACGCTCTGGTGCGTGACGCGGCGGAGGCCGCCGTCGCGCTGGCCGCGGGCGCGACGACGCTGAAGGTCAAGATCACCGACCGCGCCGACGAGCGCCTGGCTGCGATCCGAGCGGCGGCCCCGTGGGCGGCCCTTCGCGTCGACGCCAACGGGCGCTGGTCGCGCGAGCAGGCCGTCGCGTGGCTCGAGAGGTGGGCCGCGCTCGACCTCGAGTGGATCGAGCAGCCCTGCGCGCGGCTGGCCGATCTGGCCTGGGTGGCCGCTCGGACAGCGGTGCCCGTGGCCGTCGACGAGGGCGTGGGCCCGGACCCCGGGGGCGCCCTCGAGGCAGCGGCGGTGATGGTGCTGAAGCCCGCCTTCCTTGGTCCACCGGCCCGCGCGCTGCGGCTGGCCGAGAGGGCGCGCGCCCGGGGCCGCCGCGTCTGCGTCACGCACGCCCTCGAGTCACCGATCGGCCGGGCGGGCGCGCTGCACGTGGCCGCCGCCCTCGCGGACGGCGCGGTGCATGGCGTGGGTGGTGCGGGTCGCGTGGCGGTGACCGGCCCGGGGACAGGCGTGACGCCGTGAGGCTGCCCCACCCTCTCATCGCGGCCGCGGCCGCGCGCCCCGATGCTCCCGCGCTCATCGTGGGCGGCGAACACCTCTCCCTCGCCGCGCTGCGCGACGCCGTGGCCCGCCGCGCCGCTTCGCTCGCCACCGAGGGCGTGCGCCCCGGTCAGGTCGTCGCGCTCGACGCGCCGGTCGACATCGACGGCGTGGTCACCTTCCACGCCCTGGGGTGGCTGGGCGCCGCCGCCGCCCCGCTCGGTGCGCGCCTGACCGCGACCGAGCGGCATCGCGCCCTGACCGCCCTGGCCCCCGACCACCTGCTGGCCCGCGAACACGTCGTTGCGACCTGTCCCCCCCCCCGCGAACACGTCGTTGCGACCTGTCGCCCTGCGGGCCCGACCGGCTCCGCGCATGCGGCCCCGAGACCCTGGCCGATCGACGAGGTGCGCCTCGTGATCCTCACCTCGGGCTCGACCGGGCGTCCGCGCGCCGTGCGCCTGACGACCGCCCAGATCGTGTTCGGCGCGCTCGGCTCCGCGCTGCGCCTGGGCCACCTGCCGGACGACCGCTGGCTGTGCTGCCTGCCCACGCACCACGTCGGCGGCGCCGCCATCCTCCTGCGCGCGCTGATCTACGGCACGACGGTCGAGCTGCACGCGCGCTTCGATGCCGCCACCGTGGCTGCTCGCCTGGACAGCGGCCAGGTGACGCAAGCCTCGCTCACGCCGCCCCTGCTCACGGCGGTCCTGGACGCCCGCGCCCCGCGTCCGTTCCCCTCGGCGTTGCGCACCCTTCTCCTCGGCGGCGCCGCCACGCCGCCTGCCCTTCGGGAACGGTGTCGGGCCTTGCGCCTGCCCGTCGCGCTGACCTGGGGCATGACCGAGGCGGCCTCGCAGATCGCCACCGCGCCCGCGGGCGATCTGGACGCGCCGGGCCTGCCGCCGCTCGCCTTCGCCACCGTCACCGCGGACGCCGAGGGGCGGCTCGTCGTCGAGGGCCCCCTCACGGGCGTCGCCCCGCTCCGGACGGGGGACCGCGGCCACGTCGACGAGGCGGGCCGCGTTCAGGTCGATGGGCGCGCCGACGCGACCATCGTGTCGGGGGGGGTCAACCTCGATCCGACCGAGATCGAGGCGGTCCTGGCAGGACACCCCGCCGTCGCCGCGGTGGCGGTCGTGGGCCTGCCCGATGCGCGCTGGGGCGCCCGACCGGCGGCCCTCGTCGTGGCGCGCGCGCCCGTCCACGCCGAAGACCTGAGGGCGCACGCGCGCGCACGCCTCTCCGCCTTCAAAGCGCCTGACTTCATAGCGTTTTCCGAGACGCTACCTCGCGCCGCACTGGGCAAGGTCGCCCGCTCAGCCGTCCGGGAGCAGCTGCAGGCGCTTCAGGCCGGCGCCGAAGGCCTCGGGTGCCTCGCAGGGCACGAAAGCCGGCAGCTCGATGAAGGCGTGCTTGAGCCGCACGGTGACCCGATGCACCCCGTCGTCCTCGCCGACGATGTCGTAGGCGAAGGTCACCGATCGCGCGGTGAGCCGATCGACGACGAGCCGCACCACCAAGCGGTCGGCCTGGCGAATCGGCGCCGCGTAGTCAGCCTCGGCGTGAACCAGCGGCAGGCCGAAGGGCAGCCCCTCGAAGAGCGCGGGGCCCCGCCCGAAGGCGGCGTGCAGCATCTCCTCGAAGCAGACGTGCGCATACTCGAAGGCCCGCCCGAAGAACACGATGCCGGCCCGATCGACCTCATGGAAGCGCGCCGTGACGCGATGCTCGAAGCCCATCAACCCCTCCCGGAGGATTCGCAATGAGCGACCATACCAGCCTCGCCCGCGCGCCGGCCATGGACAGCCGCCCTGCCCACGCGACCGCGGTCACCGACGCGCTGCGGGCGGTGTCGCGCCGCGAGGGGCTCGCCGATCTCGCCGACCGCTTCGACGCGCTGCACGCCGGGTTGACCGTCGGCCTGGTCGACTTGGAGCACGACCTCGCGGCGGTCGGCGCGGCCGAGGACGACCTGGCCTGGCGCGCCGCGCGCCACCTGCTCGCCGCACCCGGCAAGCGCATCCGACCGCTCTGCGTCCTGCTCGCCGCGCGCGCCGGCGGCCGCCCCTTCGACGGGCCCGTGCGCGCGATCGCCGTGGCGTGCGAGCTGGTGCACGCCGCAACGCTCCTGCACGACGACGTGATCGACCTCGGCGACACGCGCCGTGGCGCACCGACCGCGCGCGTAATCTACGGCAACGCCGCGAGCGTGCTCGGCGGCGATCACCTGCTCGTCGACGCGCTGCGGCGGGTTCGCTCCGTCGGCGCGCCGGCGCTGCTCGACGGCTTGCTGGACGTGATCGCCGCGATGGTGCGCGGCGAGGCTCTGCAGCTCGCGCGCCGCGGCCACTTCGAGCCCGACCGGGCCGTCTACCTCGACGTCGTTCACGGCAAGACCGCCGTCCTCTTTCGCTGGGCCCTCGAGTCCGGCGGTCGCCTGGGCGGCCTGTCTCCCGCTGCCCAGGACGCCCTCGGCGCCGTGGGCGACGCGCTGGGCATGGCCTTTCAGCTCGTCGACGATCTGCTCGACCTCGAGGGTGATCCGGCCGTCACCGGCAAGGCCGCCTGCGTCGACCTGCGCGAGGGGAAGCTCACCTGGCCGCTGGTGTTGGCCGCCG
>CALBMW010000797.1 GCA_937896275.1 uncultured Myxococcales bacterium | reverse complement strand
CGCCAGCCCGAGGCGGTGCTCCTGCTGCTTGTTCGTCGCGTCTTGCAGCACTTGCGCGGCTATGTGCAGAGCGCGCGCGACCTTCGTCGGGCGTTGCGGGTGTTCGAGCTGCGGGACGGGCGGGCGCTCGGTACGGTCACCCAGCTCGCCGAAGACACCAACCGCGTGCTCGCCGAGCTCGCGCGCGCGCCGTCCGCCCGCCGCCCGATCTGGCTGCGAGGTGAGGCCGGGCGGGGGCGCGACGGCATCTTCTTCCAGTACGACGGCGAGACCTTCAGCCCCGCGGAGCGCGGGCGACGCTTCGCTCTCGATCTGGTACGTCGTGTGCTTGACGACAGGCCGGTGCAGCAGGACGGACAAGACAGCCCCGACGCGGGCCCCGAGGCCCTCGTCATCGAAGGATCCACGGTGACGTTCGACGCGCGACATCAGACCGACGGACGCGACGGGGGCGTGGTCAAGCACCTGCGCCTGGTCGACGCGTACGAGCGCCTGCTGGTGCGCTGCCTCGCTCCCGCGGCTGCGCGCGCGGGATCGGTCCTGGCGAGCGCTCACGGCTTCGGCGGCGCCGCTCGATGAGGGCCCGTTCCATCGGCATCGCGCTGCTGGCCATGGCGGGCCTGAGCGGGGTAGCGCCCGCGGCCGAGGCCGACCGACGCTTCGAGCTCACGGTCGTCGGGGTCTACCGACCCGTCGATCTGCAAGGGCGAACGGTGCAGGCGCCGCGCGAGATCTACCTGCGGGCGCGGCCCGGGACCGACGTCCCCTTGACGCCGCTGGTGGGGCGGACCTTGACGGTCCATCGCCTCGTCGAGGTGCCCGCCCTGGTGTCGGCGGCGGGGCCACGACGCGCGGTCGGGGCCGCGCCGAAGGCCGGGCCGCCCGCGGTCAAGGCATCCGCGCCCAAGCCCACCGGGCGTCGTCCGAGCAAGGCGGTCGCACGGATGCAGGCCGAGGCCGCCGCGAAGGCGGCAGCCAAGTCACCGGCCGTAGAGTCACCGTCCGAAGCGCCGCCAGCCCCCGAGACAGTCGTGAAGTCCACGGCCCCGGCCCCTGCGCTGACCCCGACCCCGGCCCCCAATCGCGGCGTGCGGGTCGAGCGGCCCATGCGGCCGCGGGTGCCGACCACGCGAATCGAGGTGCTGGTGGGCCGCGTCGAGGTGGTCGAGGTGCGCGGCGCGGTCGCGGTGGCGCGGGTCGTCGAGGACGGGGTCGGCCCCGGCGGCGGGGTGTCGCGGTCTGCGATGATGATGCCGCCGGCAGCGATGGCCGTGATGGGGACCGGCGCAGCTTTCGTGGATCTGCCCGCGGTGATCGCGGGCGACATCGCGCGCCTGGCGGTCGAGCCGGTCGCCAGGACCAAGTCACCGCCGCTGAGCGACGCCGAGAGCAAGGCGCTCGAGGAAGAGCGCGCGTCGATGGAGAAGGACCTGCGACGCCGCAACACCAAGCGCAAGCCCTACGAGCGCGAAGTCATGCGTTGGAAGCTGTGATGGCCGCTTGGGCAGGGGGGCGCTCGCGACCGCGGGTCGGTTGCATGAGGCTCGCGGGCGAGGCAAGTGAAAAAAGAGGTCAACCCACGGCCTTTTTGTTCAAGATCAGAGACGCCCCGACGATAGCTTGGAAGAGGCGCGGGGAGGCGTCTCGGCGGTGGAGCGGCCACCGGAACGTTGAGCCAGGGAACGGTTCGCAACGGAGCTTCGATGTACGCCAAGAACGGCTACGGCCAAAGCAGCTTCCAGCGTTATCGCGCGGTGAAGATTCAGACCGCGTCACCAGCGCAGATCATGCTGATGCTGTACGACGGTGCCATCCGGTTCACCCTCATCGGCAAGAAGAAGATCGAAGAGGGCGACTACTCGGGCAAGGGGACGTACATCGGAAAGGTGCAGGCCATCATCAGCGAGCTGATGAGCAGCCTGGACTTCTCGATCGCCCCTGAGCTGTGCACGCAGCTCGAGCAGCTCTACATCTACATGATGGAGCAGCTCACCGAGGCGAACCTGCAGGTGAAGACCGAACCGCTCGACGTGGTGGTCAAGCTGCTGACGACGCTCCGCGAGGGGTGGGGTCAGGCGCTGACCAGCCTGCCGAACGATCCGACGGCCGGCAAGCAGGTGGGTCGCGTCACCGTGCCCGCCTCGGGGCCCCGTCCCGGCGCCGCCTCCCCGGCGACCGAGGTCACCTCGAAGCTCCCCGGCGGCCGCCAGGCGTGAGCCGCGCCCACCAGGTCCACCTCGAGAGGCTCGTGCGCCTCGGGCGCGGCGCGCTCGATGGTCTGCTGCGCGGTGAGCCACCGGACCTGGATGCCTTCGATACGGAGCGAGACGCCGAGTTGACCGCCCTGGATCAGCTCGGCGACCTCGATCCCAGTGACCCCTCTGCCTCCGAGTGCCGCGTCCTGCTGCGCGAGCTCGCCCGCGTCACCCACGTCCTGCTCGACCAACTGAGTCGCTTGCGCGAAGACACGCGCGAGCGCCTCGTCGTGCTCGATCAGGGACGCCGCGGTCTGCGCGGCTACCAGCGCGCGTTGGCTCCCGCCGCCCGCGCGGGGTGGCGTCACGGCCGCGGCTGAAGAAGTCGCGCGCAGTCCCAGAACCCACCCTCAGTCCAAGAACTCACCCGCAGTTCAAGAACTCAGCCGCCGTCCAAGAGCTCACCCGCAGTCGGCGCTACGGTCCCGTACTCGAAGGGCGGGCTCGCCACCGTGGAACAGTTCTGCCCGGTCGGCCAGTCGGAGGCTGATGGAGGGGAGGGGCTCGCCTCGCGAGCGCGCGCCGCGGCGCCTTCGACGCGCCAGCGCCATGGGCGGGCGGGATGGGGGTCACGCGCGGGGAGCCATGGCCGCGAAGTGCGGCCGCGGCGCCGCGGTCGGCCGCGCCGACTATCGCTTGTTGAAGTTGCTGAGCGCCGCGAGTTGCTGCGAGACATAGTCGCCCAGGGACTGAAGCCTTCCCAGCGTCACCTCGAGGTTCGTGAACTGCCGCCGCAGCCGCTCCTCGACCTTGGCGGTGCGACTCTGCTGCTTCGTGATGCGCGTCTCGAGCTCGCTGATGCGATCCGTGATGCCGTCCTCACGGCTCGCGAGGATACCCCGGCCCGTGCTGAGACCGTCGATGACGTCCGGCAGCGACTCGGCGATGCCGTCGGCGATCCGCACGCGTCCCAGGTTGCCGGAGATGTCGTTCGGGATCAGGAGCTCGATGCCCTCGGTGTCGAAGCCGTTGTCACCCTTGAGGTGATCTCCGTCGAGCACCCGCGCGCCCCGATCGCCGATGGTGCCCAAGAGGTCGGTGCCCGTGTCCGAGCGCAGCGCTTGGCCGATGTTGCTCGTGCCGACGCCGCCCGCCGTGTCCGAGACGATCTGGACCGCGAAGTCGTCGCCGTACTCGTTGGATCGGAACGTGAGCGCGCCGTCCGCGTCGAGGAAGGCGGTCAGCGCGAAGTTCTGGGCCTCGAACTTCTGGTTGAAGGCCGTGACCTGTTGAGCGGGGGTCTGCCCCGCGACCAGATCGACCTGCACGTTGACGAAGACGCCGCCGCCCTGGGCGCTCCGATTGAGGCCCACTTGCACCGACTCGTTCGCGGCGAGCACCTCCGCAGGGGCGGTACCCGCCGTCTCTGCGCGTGTACGCGCCTGCGTGATCCGGACATCGTAGGTGCCCGGTTGGCTCTGCGCGGTGCGACGAACGAAGCTGAAGTTTCCACTGATCCGTTCGCCGAAGCTGGTGAGGACCCGCTCCACCGAGGTGGGATCCTCGGCCAGGAGCGTGTCCAGCTTGGAGGTGTCGAGGCTCAGCAGACCAGTCTTGCTGTCCGAACTGACCCCCAGCTCCGACAGGGCGCTCACGGTGTCGCCGGCCAGTCCGGGCAGGCGGCCGGTCACGAAGGCCTTGAGCTGCTTCTGCACCTGGCGCGCCGCCGAGTCTCCGTTGAGGGGCGGGGCGTTGGAGCCGCTGGTCGGGTCGAACTGAAACTGACTGTTGAGGAAGGCCACGACCGAGTTGTAGGCGCCGATGAACGACGACAGCTGGGGCGTGATGTCGGCGGACTGTCGCCCGACCGTCAGGTTCACGGTCTTCCCCACGCTCGCTGACTGCAGGTTCAACGTCAGCCCGTCGAACACATCGGTGATGGTGTTGCTCGACTTGGTGATGCCGATGCCGTTCACCTTCAGGATCGCGTTCTGCGGTGTGGTCAGCTCGGGGTTGAAGACATCGATGCGAAACGTGTCGCCGACTTGCAGCGCGGTACCGGTGTCCGTGAAGTTCACCTCGACGCCGTCGGCGAGCGCGATCGGGCCGGCCGACGTCACGTCGAAGCCGAGCCCGCCGTTGTCGTCGAAGTTGAGGCCGCCGTCCGTTGAGAACCGGAACTTGGCGGTGCCGTCCGCGGCGCCGGCCGTGAGGATCTCGACCACGAACGCCGTGTTCTCGGTGCCGGTGTAGGCGCCCGAAGACGACACCTCCCCGGTATAGATCGCCGCGTTGTCCGCGTCGGCGGCGGCCCCCTCGATCACCTTGTTCGTGAAGTCGAGCGTCGTGTCGTTCTGGGTGATCGTGACGAGGCCGTCGGTCCCCTGCGTCTCGGACGTCAGGACCAGCCGATAGGGGTTGGTGCTGCTGCCGTCGTTGACGATGTCTGCTCGCACGTTGGCGTGCTTGCCGTTGATCGCGTCGGCCAGGTCGCGAAGCGTCGTGCCGGCGTCGACGTCGATCGACTGGATGGCGCCATCGCCCACCTTGAAACTGAAGGCGCCGGCGCCCGCGGCGACGCCGGTCGCCGTATTGTCGACGAAGCCTTGGGACGCGGTGCGGTGCGACGTGGCGATCTGGAGCACCTCGATGCTCTGCGTGCCGACGGGCGCCGTCTTCGTGGCGCTGACCGTCACGACACTGGCGTCCGAGGTGGACGCGTTGAGCTTGCCGAAGATATCGGGATTGCCAAAGGCCTTGGCCGCGCTCCGCACCGACTGGAGGCGTCCGTTCAAATCGCCGTAGGCGGCGCGTCGCACCTCCTCCTGGGCGATCTTGCGCTGCATGACGAGGACGCTCTGGTTCTCGAGCGCGAGCAACTGCTCGATGATGGATTTGGTGTCGATGCCGCTGGCGATGCCGTCGATTGCGATGCCCATCGGTCCCTCCTCGAGGCGCCTGCGCCCGTCGGCCTAATCTAGCCAGTTGCAGTCTGGCGGTCAGCAGTCTGGCGGTCAGCAGTCTGGCCGTCAGCAGTCTGCCAGCGCGGTCTCGCGCTGGCGCCAGCCCGCCTATGTGCTGGCAGATGGTAGAGGTTAGCAGGATGCGGGCCAAGAGAGCGGCCCGGGCGTCTGGCGAGGGCGCCGGACCGGGCAGCCCGCGGGGATGTCCCGCGGGTACGCCGCGAAGAAGTGGAGAGCCCCCCGGGGATGCCCCCGGGGGTCCCTGGTTCACACGTCGAGGTCGAAGAGCGCGCCCCGCGGGCGGGAGCGCTCCGCGACGTCACGCAGACGCTCGACGATCTTGAGGAACTGGCTCGGCGGAATCTGGCGTGAGACCTCCTTGCCGTCGACCTCCTCCTTGATGGTGATGGTGATCCGCCCCGACGTGTCGTCGTGACTGAACTCCACCGACCGGTGCGAGGCGCGCAGAGCCACCTCCGCGACCACGTTGGCCTCCTCGATCGCCTTGACCAGCGACTTCGAGTCGGCCGGATCGGCCGCGCCTGGTACCCCGTCGGGCACGCCTTCCGACTTGTCGGGCGCGCGCTGCAGGGCCTCGATGCGTTCGGGCGGATCGACTCGCGTTCCGCGAGGGCTGCCCCGCGCGGACGCTGCGTCGGGCGCGGCGTTCTGCGAGATCCCCACGCTGGCGAGGGAGACGTTGATGCCCATCGGACTACTGCTCCTCGGCGCCCGGTCCGATGGGGACCGGCGCGCCGCGATTGATCAGGCGTCGCTTAGGCCAGCAGCGACAGGGCGACCTGTGGCTGCTGATTGGCCTGCGC
>CALBMW010000796.1 GCA_937896275.1 uncultured Myxococcales bacterium | reverse complement strand
CGCCCGCGCCCTCGAGATCGCCGAGGCTGCGCAGCTCGATGCTCTCGAGGACGAAGTGGCGCGCGTCGTCGGTCTGGCACAGGGACAGCTCGCGATCCTCGCGCTCGCTCAGGTCGTTCGTCTCGAGGCGGAGCTTTCCCCGGCGACGCAGGCCGAGGTTGTAGCTGCGGCGCCGCTCGGGGTCCACCAGAACCTTGTAGGCCTCGCTGACCCGCTTGTAGACGGCGTTGACCTTCTCCCATACGTGGGGTGCCCGCGCCCGCACGCGCGTGTGGCGGTCCGGGTGGAGGACCAGGGACAAGGCGTGGAAGCCGCGCTGCACCGCGTCGGCGTCCGCGGTGGGGGGCACCTCGAGCAGCTGGTAGTAGTCGAGGCTGTCGAGGGCGCCGTAGAGCTGGTCGATGCGCTCCGCGAGGGGCTTGGGCATCAGGCCGAGACGCGCCACGGGCTCGCGCCTGGACAGCGCCGCCTCGACCCGCGCCTCGAGCACGTCGGGCGGCGCCGGCAGCGGCAGGAAGGCGTCCGCCCCGAAGGCATTGCAGTCGCCCGCGCCCAGATAGGGGTCCCGGTACGAGGGGCTCATCAGCAGGATGGCCATCGAGCCGCCCTTGCGGCCACGGCGGAGCAGCTGGCAGAGCACGGTGCCGGCCATGCCGGGCAGCTCGCGCCCCAGGATCACCAGATCGACCGCGTTCTGCCCGATGTGGTCGAACGCGGCGTCGCCGTCCTCGAAGACCAGCGTCTGAAAGCGATCGCGCGGCAGGTGCGCCGCCACGGCCTTGCGCACCGCCTTGTCCGCCTCGGCCACCACGGCGTTGCGCAGCGGCTGCGCGGTCGCGGCCTGGGCGATCGGGATCGCCACGCGCTTGAGCGCGATGCGGCCCAGCCGGGGGACGGTTCCGCTGGGTCCCTTGGCTTCCATTCAGCCCCGCCGTCCCCACGGACCGCGGGCCCACGCGCTCGGGGTCGCGTGACGGGCGAGGCGCGGGCGGGAGGCGTGCATCAAATCCCGCGCTCGATCATCGCTTCGACCTCGTCCTGCGAGTAACCGGCCGAAACGTTGATGCGCGTGGCCTGCTCGATCCCCGTCTCGCGATCCCGCGCGGTCACGACCACCATGCCGTCGCTGTCGATCTCGAAGGTCACCTGGATCTTGACCTCGCCGCGGGGGGCGGCGCGCAGGCCGTAGAGCTCGATCTCGCCCAGCCGCACGTTCTCGGCCGCGACCTTGCTCTCGCCTTGGTAGATCTGCAGCCGGACGGTGGTCTGGTCGTCGACCGTGGTCGTGAAGACCCGCGACTGATCGCAGGGGATGCTCGCGTTGCGCGGGATGAGCACGTCGAAGAAGCCGCTCACCGTCTGCACGCCCAGCGACATCGGGGTCACGTCGAGCAGCAGGGGCTGGGGCGGGGCGTTGGCGGCGAAGGGGTCGACCACCAGCGAGGCGCCCTGGATGGCCGCGCCGATGCCCACCACCTCGTCGGGGTTCAGCTCGGTCATCGGCTCCCGGCGGAAGTACTCGGCCACCATCTCGCGCACCAGCGGCATGCGCGTCGTCCCGCCCACCAGCACCACGCCGTCCACGTCGGCGGCCTTCATGCCGGCCTCGCGCAGGGCCTCGTCGCACACCAGGAAGGAGCGCTGGATGATGTCCTGGCAGCGCTCGTCGACGCTCGCGCGATCGACCTGGAAGCGCAGGTCCAGAGGCTGGCCGCTGGCGTCGACCGCCAACTCGCGCACGTTCACGATCGCGCGATCCTTCAGGCTCAGCTCGCACTTCAGCTTCTCGGCCACCTGCTTGAGGCGGCTGAAGGCCATCGGATCGTTCTCGACGCTGAAGCCGTGCTGCTGCTTGAAGGCCAGCAACATATAGCGCGCGAGCCGGTTGTCGAAGTCGTCGCCGCCGAGGAAGGTGTCGCCGGCCGTCGCGACGACCTCGAAGACGTTGCCGCGCACCTGAAGGATGGTGATGTCGAAGGTGCCGCCGCCGAAGTCGTAGATGGCGATGCGCGCGTCGATGTCCCGGCCGAAGCCGTAGGCGAGCGCGGCGGCCGTGGGCTCGTTGACGACGCGCAGCACGTCGAGGCCCGCGAGGTTGCCGGCCAGCTTGGTCATCTGGCGTTGGGTGTCGTTGAAGTTGGCGGGCACCGTGATGACGGCCTGGGAGGCCGGGGCGCCGAGGTAGCGCTCGGCGATGTCCTTCATGCGCCGCAGCACCATGCCGCTGATCTCGGGCAGGCCGTAGCGCTCGCCGCGTACCTCGACGAGGGGCATCTGGTTCTTCCCCTTCACCACGCGGTAGGGGAACTGCTGGACGGCGGTCTTGATCTCCTTGCTCGAGAAGTGGCGTCCGATCAGGCGCTTGGCGGAGTAGATGGTGTTGCCTGGATCAACCACGGCCTCTTGTCGCGCGCCGTTCCCGACGACGATCGAGCCGTCTTGGAGGAAGGCCACGATGGACGCTTGCAGGCGCGCGCCCGACTCGTCGGGGATGACGTGGACCTCGCCGTCGATGACGGTGGCGACCACGGAGTTCGTGGTGCCGAGATCGATGCCGATGACGTGCTCTTGACCTGCCACCCAGGGACCCTCGCCTCGCGAGACCCCGGGTGCCCGGGGCCGATCCTGCGCATCCTACGGGGCCCCGCCCACGACCGCAACGACGGCCGGTCGGCGGCTTGACGCCTGGGGGAGCCGCTCCTAGACTGTGCCGCCCGCTGGCCGACCGACTCACCCTCGGAGAGTCCTGCCGACGGCCACCCCGCGTGCGCGCGCCGCGCGACGATTTCAGCGACTGGACATCCGATGCTCGAGACCATCAGTAAGGGGTTCCGATCGGTCAAGAACCGCATGCAGGGCAAGCGGGAGCTGACCGAGGAGAACATCGAAGAGGCGCTGCGCGAGATACGCATCTCGCTGCTCGAGGCCGACGTCGACTTCCAGGTCGTGCGTGGCTTCATCGGGCGCGTCAAGGAGAAGGCCCTCGGCGAGGTGGTCAAGGTGGTCGCCAAGAAGGGCGACAACCGGCTGCAGGTGCGTCCTGGGGATCACTTCGTCAAGATCTGCCAGGACGAACTCGAAGGCCTGATGGGGCCGGTGGATACCGCGCTGAGCTTCGCGCCCGGGCTGACGAAGATCATGATGATTGGCCTTCAGGGCTCGGGCAAGACGACCACCACAGGCAAGCTGGCGCGTCGCCTGATCGAGCAGGGGCGCCGCCCGATGCTGGTCGCGGCGGACATCTACCGCCCGGCCGCCGTCGAGCAACTCCGCGTGCTCGGCGAGCGCCTCGACGTGCCGGTCTACCACGCACCCGATCAGTCGCCGCCCCAGATCTGCGAGAGCGCCCTCGAGTACGCCCGCTCGCGCGGCCGCGACGTCGTGATCTTCGACACCGCCGGTCGCCTGGCCATCGACGAAGACCTGATGCGCGAGCTCAGCGACATCAAGGATCTCACCAAGCCCGACAACGTGCTGCTGGTGGTCGACGCGATGATCGGTCAGGACGCGGTGCGGACCGCCCAGACCTTCGACGATCGCATCGGCATCGACGGCTTCATCATGACCAAGCTCGACGGTGACGCGCGTGGCGGCGCGGCGTTGTCGATCAAGGCGGTCACCGGCAAGCCGATCAAGTTCCTGGGCATGGGTGAGGACCTCGACGCGCTCGAGGAGTTCCGCCCCGAGGGCCTCGCGAGCCGCATCATGGGCTTCGGCGACGTCGTCGGCCTGATGGCCGACTTCGAGAAGGTCGTCGACGAGGAGAAGGCCGAGGAGGACGCCAAGAAGCTGCTCTCGGGCAACTTCGACATGTGGGACTTCCTCGAGCAGATCCGCACGATCAAGAAGATGGGCTCGCTGTCGGACCTCTTCGAGAAGCTGCCGTTCTTCGGCGACGGCGTGCCCGGCGGGGCCAGCATCGACGAGAACGCGCTCGGCCGCATCGAGGCCATCATCCAGTCGATGACCTCGCAGGAGCGCAAGAAGCCGGAGCTGATCGAGAAGCAGCAACGGCGTGCGCAGCGCATCGGCAAGGGGTCGGGCGTCGAGGCGAAGGAGGTGACCGACCTCGTCGGGCGCTTCAAGGGCATGCGCCAGATCATGGGCGCGCTCGGCTCGCCCGGCGGCGGCAACCTGCTGTGGAAGCTGCCGGGGTTCAAGCAGTTCGCCCAGATGCAGCAGCTCAAGGGCATGGACCTCGGCGACGTGATGGGGCAGTTCGGCCTCGGCGGCGGCGGCGGCGGCGGCGGCATGGGCGGCTTCCCGGGCATGGGCGGCATGGGAGGCATGGGTGGCATGGGCGGCATGGGCATGCCCACCGCCGAGATGATCCACGAGATGCTACCCGGGCTGCCGAAGGGCTACCTGCCGCCCGGCGTTGCGGGTGGGGCGCGCAAGGGCGGGGTGTCGGCGGCCAACGCCAAGGAGAAGGCGCGCAAGAAGAACAAGCAGGCGCGCAAGGATCGCAAGAAGACCCGCAAGAAGTGACCGACTCGCAGGAACCTCGCGAGGCGGACGCGCCGCTGGTGTGCCCCGAGCACCCGGACGCGTCGGCCGTGGCAAGCTGCGGCGCGTGCGGGCGGTGGGTGTGCGCGGCCTGTCGGCTGACCGATCTGGAGGGGCTCGCCATCTGCCCCGCCTGCGCGGCCGCCCGTGCGGTGCCCGCGGGCATGGGCGACGCGGAGCCGAGCGTGGAGCGTCCGGCCTGGTCGCGTCGCGACGAAGCGACGGTCGGGCGCGAGGCGCAGCCGCCGCCCCCTCAGCCGAGCGCGCTGACGGCCACTGACGCCGTCGAGGTGACCGGCGAGCCGCCCATCGCCTGGGAGCATCCCGAGAAGTATCGCGACCTCAGCGCGCTGGCGCACACCGTGGTCGAGGCGGTGACGGGGCCGCTGCGCTTCATGGCCCGGGTCCCCTGGGTGCGCCAGGACCTTCGCACGCCGCTGATCTTCGCGCTGCTGACGATGCTCATCGGGCACTTCGGGCGGCTGGTGCAGATGGCCATCGATCCGCCGGTGCTGGTGCTGCCCACGCCGCCCCCCGGCATGCCGGGCCTCCCCGACGTGCCCCCGGTGGTGCTGGGCCTCATCATGCTGCCGCTGATGCCGCTGATGCTGACGGCGCTGCTCTTCGCGGAGGCCGCCCTCGCCCACGTGCTGCTGCGCGTCGCCGGCTTGGCGAACCGCCCCTACGAGGCGACCTTCCGCGTCTTCGCCTATGCCCAGGTCGCCAACGTCTTCTTGCTGGTGCCGGGGCTGGGGCGCTACGCCGAGAACTTCCTCTTCGTGTTCCTCGTGCTGACCGGCACCCGCCTGGCCCACCAGTCGGGCTTCCTGGGGGGCATGCTGGCGCTCCTGCCGGTGATCCTGCACCACCTGATCCTGCGCTAGGGCGACAACTCCGCGGTGGCGGCGACCTCGGACATGGCACGCCGTCGACCCATGGCGCGATGCCTCCCTGCCACTCAGCGGTCGATGGACCGCCTCAGCGCGTCGATTTCGGCAACAGCGACCCTTGGAACGGCCAGATGCGAGGTCGCTTCGAGCGCTCGATCGAGCGTCTCGAGGGCCTTCGCCCGTTGGCCCGCGCGCACCAGGCTCTTCGCGCGCACCAGGAGCAGCGCAACCCTGAGAGTTGGGTCGCTGACCTTTCGCAGGGCGCGCCCCAGAGCCTCCGCGGCCCCTGCCGCGTCCCCCGCGTGCAGCCGCGCGGCCGCGTCGTCGTAGAGCGGCGCGATGCGGCGCATCGCCTCCAGCGTCTCGGCTGCTTGGTGTCCTTGCCGCGCGAGCGGGTGCTCGCTGCCCAGGGTCGCATCGAGGGACTCCGCCGCCAGGGCGCTGAGCCGGGCGCCCTTGCTGGGTTCGTCGGTCGCGACGGCCTGGGCCAGCGCGAGCAGGGACGCCGCGTGGTCGGGGTGGCTCGCGCCCAGGGTCGCCGCGCGCGTGGCGAGGGCGGCGCGGAACAGCGGGGCCGCCTCGC